>CANPCK010000008.1 GCA_947572545.1 uncultured Clostridium sp.
AAAATAAAATAATGTCAAGTTATTTTTAACTTAACATTATTATACTAGGATGGTGTGGTATGATTAGTATTGTTAAGAAGAAAAATAAGATTAAAAGAAAATTGCTCTCTAAAATTGAATGGGCTTGTAGTTTGAATGCTATAAAACTTGAACACGAAATGATATTTTAAGGTTGTTTAAGAATTGTAGAACATACAAACTTGGCGTATGTAGAACCACATAGAGTAATCATTAAAGATAAGTTATTTTTATTCTTTAATGAATGTGATTACTTTTATGTGGGAGATTTAAGGTATAAATACCCTTTATCTCAATTAAAAGACTACATAGAAAGGCTACTTTAATTTTAGAGTTTTTTTGTGCTTAAAATTTATTTAAGTGGCTTTCCATTCAATAAGTGAAAGGAGAGATTTAAAAAATGAATAATGAAAGAAGAATCTCAGGAATTTATATTAGAGTGTCATTGTAATACATAGGTAGACACGTTATCTTCTTCTCCATTTAGTTCTAGTTTTGTTATTGTAAAACCATATTTTCCAAAGTTAGTACCAATACTCAGTTTTCCATTTGGTAGGTTTTCATTGATTAGTTCCCCAGTTTTTAAAATGAATTTAATCTTGTAAAAATCTTCTTCTCCATTTTCTAACTTTTCACCAATAATGATTTTATCAACTTCGGTATAGTGTTTACCTGTCTTTAAATCTCCTACATATTTTTTCATTTACAATAATTCTTCTAACAGAATCATGACCCAATTTTAAATTAGATGGACTAGGTATTCCTAGATTATTGAGATTAAGTGCTATTCTTCTAAAACCTACACCTTTGGAATATTCTTCAAAAATATAAATAACAATATCTTTCTTATTCTCATCAGGCATTATGATGTCTTTTTCTTTATCGTATAAATAATCGAATGGAGCATACTTTCCTACTAATTCGCCACGTTTCATTTTCATACGAACACCTGCTTTTACATTTTCTAATATTGATTTACTTTCTGCTTGTGCAAAAGCACTATATAAGGTTAAAAATAATTCATTCGATAAAACTAAAGTGTGAATGTTTTCCTTTTCAAAATAAACATGTACATTATGTTCACGAAGTAGTCTTACACAATTTAAAGTATCAACCGTATTACGAGCAAGTCTTGAAATAGACTTCGCTAAAGTCAAATCAATTTTACCATTTAGAGCATCATTCACATCTGATTAAATTGTTCTCTCTTTTTAGTCTGTGTACCAGTTGTACCTTCATCAGCATATATTCCTACAAATTCCCAATTAGGATTTTCTTCAATCATATTTTTTTATAATGGATTCGTTGTGAAGCATAACTCGTTTTCTGATCTTCATTATCAGTAGAAACTCTACAATAAGCACACGCATGAATGAGTTTATATTTTACATTTCCCTTTAAGCACAATGTTTTAGAAGTTGGTGCTATTACTTCAACTTTATTATTATTCATTTATTCCTTTCCATAATTGTTGAATAAATAGCATATTTCAAATATTTTATTTACGCAAAACTATACTTTGAATTGTTTAATTTATTGTATTTTGCATATTTACTAATCTATTTAATTTTTTTATATCAAATATTATCAAATTATTTATGTCTATGCTATAATTATATTAACATTAACAACCGTGGAGGTATGAAAATGAAAAATAAAACAACTAAAATATTAACAATAATATCTGTCATTATAATAGGCATAGGAATAGTTTGTTGGTTTGGAACTAATTCGTTAATAAATGAAACAGATAATATAGCGCTTTTATTTAGTTTGTTTGGAGCAATAGCATTAAGACTATTAGTTGTAGTAATAACTGTTGGGATAATTGTTATTATGTGGCTAATATATGGAATAGCAGTTTTATGCAAACGAATTAAAAATGATAATTTTAAATGGAAAAACTTAATTTTTGTTGGGAGTTCAATAGTCTTAGTTACTATAGTAGCAATTATTATGACTCATTTGTTAAATATAAATAATGGCAGTTTTGCAAAAAGTAAATTTGATTACAATATTAAGTATCAAAATGGGGTGAACATATATAACATTTATAAAACAGGAAAAGAAATTGATATATATGCTGATGAACAAGTAATTTGTATTACTGATCCTTGTCCAACAGTCAAATCTATTAGAAAAATCAGTTTTTCTGATGATAATATGGTGATAGTAAATAATTTTATTGATAGTTTCTTTGAACATTATGAATATAATTCAATTCAAATATTTAAAGAAAATTTGACTGTCGAGCAAAGTAATATTTTAGATAGCATTATTTATAATGATGAAACACTATTAAAAAAAGAAATAGATATCTCATCTGATTACTATACAATTATTACAGATTCCAAATATTTGACTATGCAAAATGATGGTGGAAGTAATTTTAATGTTTATTATGAAGTAGATTTAAATAGTAATATTGTTAAAAAGTTTGAAGATCACTATATTGGTTTTAAAGGTTATGAGTATAAACAAAAGTTAATATATAAAAAAATTATCGATAATGATATAAGCACTGAAATGGGCAATTTATTGTTTAATTTATTATCTAATGAGGATGTTAATGATACTAACAATTATAATCCTTATATAATAAAATTTGATATTAAAGATAAAAGTATTTATAATGAAAGTTCTATAAATTCCTTAAAAATTTTACTAAATAAAATAGATGATATTGGAAATAAATAATTAAAATTAGTTAAATGAAAAGTACAATCCAGTAAATTGGAATTTGTACTTTTTTAACAATTATTATTTTAATTTGAAATATACTATTTAAAGTCCTAATGATAAAGTTATATCTAGTTTATCATTTTTTGTACCCCAATATACTTCCTAACAAGCACTAAATTTTTCCTTCCTAGTCAAAATTCGAGATTTTGGCCTAAGTCCCAAGCCCTTTATAAAATAGTAAAATTAAGAAAGAAATCTATAAAATAATATAAGAAATAACATTGTAATTATGTCTCAAATACTATATAATATAAATATAATAAACGCATAAGATTGGAGAGAAATTTAATGAATATTGAGCCAATTAATATTTTTGATTTTGATGGAACATTAACTACTGAAACATGGCCAAAGTTTTGGGTATGGAGCAAAAAATTTGGATACAGTGGTGAAAAAAGAAATGATGATTTAGAGAAAGCACTTGCCGAATATAGAAAGACACACGAAGGTAATTCACTTGAAACTTTTTTTGCTTTTTTCCATGATTTACTTGTTAATAATAATGAAACTCTTACATATGAAGAACTTATGGAAGGTGAAAAATATATTGAATATAATTCAGGTTTAAATGATTTTATTGAAAAATCTTTTGCTAAAAATTATATAGTTTCTGGAGGATTAAAAGAGTTTTTGAAGAACCTTAAAATAGCAAAATATTTTGATGGCATTTATGGTACGCCTGTAAAACATGATGAAAATGGTTTGATTTCTGGAATTGGTAAAGTAATGACAGATGATAAAAAAATATTAGCAATTAAAGATATATTAAAAAAGAATAACAGACAAGAAAATGATTGCCGTAATGTATATTATATAGGAGATGGCTATAGCGATGCAACAGCAATGAGATTTGTTCACAATAATGGTGGAAAGGCTATTTTTGTTCATCAGTCAAGCCAAGCTGATGAGTTCTATGATTATAATAATAAAATTTATCAAACTCTAAACTCAGATGGAATGGTTGATTTTCGTTGTGTTGCAGATTATAGAACTGGCAGTATTCTTTCAAATATTTTACAAAGACAAAAAGAAAAAAGTGAAATGTTAGAAGATTTTATAAGATAGAAATGAAAGGCAACTAATAATTATTAACTAGTTGCATGCTTTTTTATTTTATGTTATACTAATTTCAACAGTTGATGAGTCAATTATTTTTTTGAGCAAAATGTGGGAATAACACCATGAAAAATAGGCATATTTTTCGCAAATAACCTCCTAAAACGCTCCAAAGAATTTGACACTACTACATGTAGTGTTTTTTTTATTGAAAGGAAAATTATAATGCAAAAATATATTTCTAAAAACGAAACTGATACAATAGCCTTTGCTAAAAATTTCGCAAAAAACCTCTCAAAAGACAATATTATTGTTTTAAGTGGAGATTTAGGCTCAGGTAAAACAAAATTCACTCAAGGAATTCTTGAATTTTTTGGACTTGATAATGAAATCTCTAGCCCTACTTTTACTATTGTAAATGAATATAAAAATGAAAATATTTCTATATATCATTTTGATGTTTATAGATTAAATAATGAAGATGATTTTTTGGATATTGGAGGAGATGAATATTTTGGAAATGGTATTTGTATTATCGAGTGGGGCGAAATTATAAAGCCTCTCCTCCCTCCTAACACTATTTGGATTGATTTTCGAAAAGACGAAAATGATGAAAATATTAGAATTATAAATATTCAAAAAGGAGAGTAATTATGAAAATACTTGCTATCGAAACTTCTTGTGATATAGCTTCTGTATCAATCTTAGAAGATAATAACTTAATATTAGAACTTAAAGAAACTGCTACTAAAAATCATTCTGAAGCTTTAATGCCTTTAATTGATAGAACTTTAAACGAAACCAATCTTTCTTTAGATGATATTGATTTATTTGCAGTAGATAATGGTCCTCGGTTCTTTTACAGGAATTAGAATTGGTCTTTCTACAATAAAGGCTTTTTGTGATGCAAAAGGTAAACCTTGTATATCTGTTTCTGCACTAGAAGCGCTGGCCTATACAGTGAATGAAGATACTTGCTATATATGTTCTATGATTGATGCAAAACATTCTAATATCTATTATTCAATTTTTGAAAAAAATGGCAATACTTATACAAAAATTAACGATTTTAAATTTGATAATATAGATAATTTATTGTTAGTTTTAGGTAGTTTGAAAAAAAAGATATTTTTTGCAGGAAATTGTGGAATACTTTATAAAGATGTGATAAAATCATATTTGAAAAATGATATTTTTTTCGAGGAAGATGCTTTTGTATCCTCTAAATATATAGGACTTGCTGCCTTTGATAAATTTAGCAATGGAGATGTTTTATCTTCAAATACATTAAATGCACTTTATCTAAAAAAGTCTAATGCTGAGGAAACTTTGGAGGCTAAATCTTAATATGAATATATTTTTAGAGAAAATGAAACTTAGTGACTTGCCTACTATTGACTTAGAAGATTTTGATGATTTTTGGAATATCAATATTTTAAAGGAAGAACTTATGAGTAAATCTTCTTATTATATTATTGCTAAATCTGAAAATGATATTATAGGTTTTGCAGGAGTTAAATTTATATTAGATGAAACTCATATAACAAATATTGTAACAAGAATTGATAAAAGAAATAATGGTATTCGGTTCACTTCTTTTAGAGAATTTGATTAATAAAGCCAAAAATTCTTCTGTCTTGATTACTTTAGAGGTAAATGAAAAAAATTTTTCAGCCATACATCTTTATGAGAAATATGGTTTTGAAAAAGTTGGTTTAAGAAAAAAATATTATGATAATAAATTTGATGCATATATTATGACTAAATATTTTAATTAATTTTACATACGAGAAAAGCAAAATTATTTGTTTTAGAAAGGAACTTAAGATGCAAAAGAAACATGAATTAAGTTATAAAAATTTAAAGGACTATTGTTCTATTTCAAAATTTAATTTTGAAACAACTGCTGAATTGGAAGCAACTGACAAAGGTATTGGCCAAGAAAGAGGAATTGTCGCTCTTGAATTTGGTTTAAATGTAGATGTAAATGGCTATAACCTTTATGTTGAAGGTCCAAGTGGTGTTGGTAAAACTATGTACACTAGAAATTATTTAAACAAAATTTCAAAAAAGAAAAAAGTACCTTGTGATTGGTGCTACCTATATAATTTTGATAATCCAAATGAGCCTATTGCTCTATCTCTTCCTGCTGGTCAAGGAATTGAATTTCAAGAAACTATGGAAAGTTTTATAAAAGATGTTAAAGCAGATATTAATAAAACTTTCAATAATGAAGATTTTGAAAAAGAAAAAGCTCTTATTAAACAAGAATATGAACAAAAAAGGAGTATTCTTTTAGAGAAATTAAATAAAGAATCTATGAAACATGGATTTGAAGTAAAACCTGCTCAAAACCGGTATATACATGATGCCAATTTATGAAGGTAGAACTTTACAGGAGGAAGAATTTAATAAACTTGATGATAGTATTAAAAGACAATATGAAGATAAATCTGGTATTGTTCAAGAGCAAATTATGAGTACTATCTCTGAAATAAAATTAATAGAAAAACAATCTGAAAAGAAAATTCAAGAATGGCAATCTAATATTTCGCTTCTTACTGTCAATGTTCATATTAACTATATAAAGTCTAAATATAAGAGAAATAAAAAAATTTCTCAATTCTTAGATAATATTAAAAAGGACATAATGAAAAATGTCTCTCTATTTTTGGAGCCTAATTCTAACAACCAAGCTACTTCTCAGCCACAAATGCAACAAGGTCCTCATCGTGAGCCACCTAAACCTTGGTTAAATTATAGAGTTAATCTTTTTGTTGATAATAGTAAACTTGAAGGTGCTCCAGTTATAATGGATTCTAACTATACTTTCCAAAATATTTTTGGAAAATTAGAATATGAAAATTATATGGGCAGTTTAAAAACTGATTATACTATGCTAAAACCAGGTCTACTTCAAAAGGCTAATGGAGGATATATCATTTTCCAAGCAGAAGATTTACTTTCAAACCCTATTTGTTATGAAAATTTAAAAAGAGTTCTTCGTGTTAAAGAATTAGCTATTGATAATACTTTAGAACAAAGAGCTGCAATGGTTATGGTTTCTTTAAAACCTGAACCTATTCCTCTTAATTTAAAGGTTATTTTAATTGGTAATGCTAATATTTATCATACTTTGTTAAATATGGATCCTGATTTTAGAAAATTATTTAAAATTAAAGTTGAGTTTGCTGATGATGCTCCAAGAACTGACGAAAATATATTAAAACTAGCAAGATTTATTCATTCTTTCTGTGAACAAGAAGGATTACCTCATCTAGATAAAACCGCTGTTGCAAGAATGATTGAATATGCTTCTCGCCTTGCTAATGATAAAACTAAATTATCTACTAGATTTAATGATTTATCTCAGATTGTTGCAGAAGCTGCAACTTGGGCTAGTATGGGTCATTCAAAGGTTGTAACAGAAAATTTTATTAATAAAGCTATTAATGAAAAAATTCAAAGAGTAAAAAAATATGATGATAGATATTCTGAAATGATAAAAGATAATACTCTTTTAATAAATACAACTGGTGCTGAGGTTGGTCAAATAAATGGTTTAACTATTATGAGTGTTGGAGATTATAGTTTTGGAAAACCTTCAAAAATTACTGTAAATACTTTTACTGGAAAATCTGGTATTATAAATATTGAGCGTGAAGTTGAACTTTCTGGTTCTTCTCATTCTAAGGGTGTACTTATTCTTAGTGGATATATTGGTGAATTATTTGCTCAGGATATTCCCCTTTCTCTTTCTGCAAGTATTTGTTTTGAGCAATTATATAATGGAGTTGATGGAGATAGTGCTTCAAGTACAGAACTATATGCCCTACTTTCAAGCCTTTCTGAGGTTCCAATAAATCAAGCTATTGCTGTTACTGGTTCTGTTAATCAAAAAGGTGAAATTCAACCAATTGGTGGTGTAAATGAAAAAATAGAAGGATTTTATCAAGTTTGTAAAATGAGAGGTTTGGATGGAAGTCATGGAGTATTAATGCCTATACAAAATATCAAAAATCTAAATCTTAGTAATGAAATTGTTGAAGCTGTTAAGTCTGGATTATTCCATATATATGCTGTTTCAACAATTGAGGAAGGTATCGAAGTTTTAACAGGAGTTCCTGCAGGTAAAAAAGATAAGACTGGTAATTTCCCTGCTGGTTCTATTAATTATCTAGCTTATGAAAAATTAAAAAAATATGCAAAAGTAAGTAAAAATTCTATATAAGAAAAGTGGCTTCGCCACATGTGCATTTTGCTTCGCAAATATGCACAGACTAAGGAAACTTAACCTTGTTGTTTCAGAAAAATCTGTGATTTTTCCTACACAATAAGAAAATTGGACGTTAGCAAAATCAAAGATTTTGACGTCCACATGTGCAAAATCGCTTCGCGATTATTGCACTGCCCAAGGTAAATTAACCTTGTTATTTCGGAAATATACTAACTTTGTTAGTAATTTCCGAAGTAATAAAAAAATTTATAAAAGACTGCCGGGATTGGTAATATACACCAATCCCGGCAGTCTTTTATCCCTTAATCGCCTCCTTCAGCAGGCTTTCCACCGCTTTTTCCACCTTGAGCTTCCCAGACATCTCCAGAAGGTCCATAGCCTCATGGAACTTCTGCCAGTCGATCAGCTGGGCGGCCTTAATCGCATTGTCGACCTTGTCCCGAAGGGGATTGTCGAACTTCCGCTTCAAGAGATGCCACCGTGTTGTTTCCTCGATACGATTAAAGAGATTCTTTGTCATAATCTGACACTCCTTTTTATTATTTGCAAAGCATTATTTAGCTCTACATATTAATTATAACACAAAAGATTACATAAAATCAAGTTATGGAAAATTTGTGTATGATTTTTTACTTATGGGGATTTCCTAAACTTTCAATATTTTTAGACATCTATTTATAATTTTATTAGATTTTCAAACATTTTTATATATTATCTTTCATTAAATTTCTCCTTTATACTAAACAAACAGGGTATATAATAATATCCTGTTTGTTATATTTCTTTATTTTATTAATTAGTCCATATTGCTTAAATTTTCTACTTGTTCTTTCCATTGTTCAACTGTTACATCATTTTCTTCCATTAGTTTCTTTCCTTCATCCATAAGTTGTTGTACAGTCTTATTATAGATGTTTTTATACATTATACTTTCATCTTGTGTTGACATATATTCTTCACTGAATCCATCTTTCATCATATAATACATACAAGCATATGCATAATAATAAACTTCATCTGCTTCTCCAAGTTGTTTTTCTAAGTTTTCAGTTACTTTTTCGTAATTCTCTGCTGTAATAACTTCTTCTCTGATCTTAGATCCTTTTCCATTACTTATTAAGAAAAATCCTCCTACTGCTAATATAATTACTAGAACAACTGCAATTATAATGTAAATTATCTTTTTGCTTTTTCCTTCATTCATGAAAATATCCTCCTTTTATTTTTAATATAAAGGTAGTATATTACAAATAATTGCATAAGTCAACATTTTATTTATTTCTTTGCTTCTTCTATAAAAAAAGTTTTTTCTATACTATTTACTATACCTTTTGTATCAAGTCCGTATTTTTGCTCTATTTCTGCTACACTTCCATGTTTTATAAATTCATCTGGATAACCGAATTTTTTCAATTTTATACTACTATTTATATTTTCATCATTAATTACTTCTTCTACAGCATCTCCTAGTCCACCTTGAACTATATTATCTTCTATAGTTATCACTTTTTTCGTTTTGGTAATAGTATTAAATATTACATCTTTGTCTATTGGTTTTAAAAATCTTGCATTTATTACTTCTATACTTTTTCCATTTTCTTCTAAAATATTTGCCACCTCTATTGCTCTTTCTACCATTTTCCCAATTGCTATTATACTTAAATCATTTCCTGTTTTTAGTATTTCTGCCTGTCCTAATTTTATTTCCTGATGTGTATCAAATTTTATCTTTCCCTCTCCTCCTCTTGGATACCTAATAACCACAGGTTTATTAAGTTGTACTCCAAATTCTAACATATTTTCTAGTTCTTTGAAATCTTTTGGTGCCATTACTGTAATATTTGGTATCATAGAGAAAAACGACAAATCAAATACTCCTTGGTGTGTTTCTCCATCATTTCCAACTACTCCTGCTCTATCAACACACATTACTACTCCAAGATTTTGTATACACACGTCATGTATCACTTGGTCAAACGCCCTTTGATAAAATGAAGAATATATTGGTACTACTGGTATAATTCCATTTTTTGCAAGTCCTGCAGCAAGTCCTATTGCATGTTGTTCTGCAATTCCTACATCAAAAGTTCTTTCTGGTAATTCTTTTGCAAAAGCTGTAAGTCCTGTTCCATCTTTCATTGCTGCTGTTATTGCAACTATTTTATCATTCATCCTTGCTATTTTTAATAGTTTATCCCCAAACACTTTTGAGTAATCTTTAACTGTTTCCTTTTTGCTTTCTCCTGTCTTTATATCAAAATTTGCTGCACTATGAAATTTATCTGGATTTTCTTCTGCTGGTTTATATCCTTTTCCTTTTTTAGTAACAACATGTATTAGTACTGGACCTTCCATTGTTTTACTTGTTTTCAGAATATTTTCTAACTTTTCTATATCATGACCATCTACTGGTCCTAAATACTTAAATCCTATATCTTCAAAAAGCATATTAGGTAATAGTAGCTGTTTTATACTATATTTTATCTTTCTAATAAATCTTATAATCCTATTTCCACCATTTGGAAGCATTGTTACTATTTTTTTCACATAATCACTGGATTTTTTATAGAATTTTCTAGTTCTTGCTTTACTTAAGAACATTGAAATTCCACCAACATTCTTAGATATACTCATTTCATTATCATTTAATATAACTATTAAATCAGTTTTCATAGCCCCTGCATGATTTAACGCTTCTAATGCCATTCCTCCTGTTAATGCTCCGATCTCCTATTACTGCAATTATATGCTCTTTTTTTTCTTCTTTCTTTAAATCTCTTGCTATTGCCATTCCAAGCGCTGCTGATATAGATGTACTGCTATGCCCTGTATCAAAACTATCATATTCTGATTCTATTTGCTTAGGAAAACCTGCCATTCCTTCAAATTGTCTTAATGTTGGCATTTGTTCTTTTCTTCCTGTTAAAATTTTATGTACATAGCTTTGATGTCCCACATCCCAAACTATTTTATCAAATGGTGTATCAAAAACACTATGTATTGCTATTGTTAATTCTACTACACCTAAATTAGATGCTAAATGTCCTCCTGTATTTGATACTGTATTTATTATTAACTCTCTAATATCTCCAGAAAGTTCTTTTTTTTCTTCTATTGTTAATTTTTTTAAATCTTCTGTACCGGTTAACTTTGTCTAAAATTTTTGGCATCTTATCTTATTCCTTCCTCAAGCCAGTAATTAATTATAACAAGAATTATACCATAAAAAAAGGACATATACAATGCCCTTTTTTTATCTAACTTTACATTTTTCTAAATACACCAGCTACTTTTCCAAGAATTTTGCAGTCTGGTACTATTATTGGGTCCATAGTTGAATTTTCTGGTTGAAGTCTAATATGATCTTTTTCTTTATAGAAAGTTTTTACTGTTGCCTCATCTTCTATTAAAGCAACAACGATCTCTCCATTATTTGCTGTATTTTGTTTTTTTATTAATATGTAATCTCCATCTAATATTCCAGCTTCTATCATGCTTTCTCCTCTTACTGTAAGCATAAAGCTTTCTGAATTACCAACAAAGTCTATTGGTATTGGGAATGTATCTGTTACATTTTCTACTGCAAGAATTGGTGCCCCAGCTGTTATTTTTCCAATAACAGGTACTTCTACTAATTCTTTTGATGCATAAAAGTCTTTTATGTTTTCTTGCTCCTTTTTTGCTTCTCCACCTTTTAATAATCTTAATGTTCTTCCTTTTTGACTTTCTTTTTTAATATATCCTTTTTGCTCTAATTTTGCTAAA
Organism: uncultured Clostridium sp.; assembly: GCA_947572545.1. Taxonomy (GTDB): domain Bacteria; phylum Bacillota; class Clostridia; order TANB77; family CAG-508; genus JAAWPK01. The sequence continues at coordinate 11,819 of CANPCK010000008.1, forward strand.
TATCCATGGACTGTTGCAGTAGATTTAAGTCCTACTGATTTTCCTATTTCTCTTACAGATGGTGCATATCCGCACTTCTGCTATTTGTTTTTCAATACATTTTAGAATTGCTTTTTCTCTTTTATTTAGTTCGACTGTGCTTTTCTTTCTCCCCAAAATTATCACTCCTTAAATTATTTGTTAAAATAATATCATAAAAACAAATAATTGTCAAACAAATTTTTGATGTTTGTTTGCTTTTCTTGACATATTATTTTTTATTTTTAATAAAATTATAGTATGAATAGGATAAAACTTTTTTTATTTAACACAATAATTTTGACTGCCACTTCTCTTTTTATGAGTTGCATTAATATTTTCTTTGATATATATATTGCAAATAAGCTTGGCAGTGAAGGTGCACGGAATTTTTGAATTAATTATGTCTGTTTATACCTTTGCTATTACTTTTGCAAACTCAGGCATAAGCCTTGCTGCAACTAGAATTGTTGGAGAAGAACTTGATGGAAATAACGGAAGACGGTATAAAAGTTGCAATGAGAAAATGTATAGTATATAGCCTTTCTTTTGGCATTATTGCTTGCATTTTCTTCATTTTGTGTGCTCCTTACCTTTCTTCTGTACTACTACATGGAAAAATCACTTCTATGCCAATTTATGTGATGGCAATTGGACTTCCTTTTACCTCTCTTACGACTTCACTAAGTCGGATATTTTACAGGTGTTAGAAGAGTTTCAAAAACATCTTTTAGTAGAATTTTAACTATGATTATTCAAGTTGTTTTAACATGCTTTTTCTTATATGCTATGCCTTCTTCTGACCTAAATGTTGTTTGTACTTATTTAATGCTTGCAAGTGCGGTTTCATCATTATTTGAGTTTATATTTACATATATTTTATATTTGATTGATAGAAGAAAGATCTCTAGTATTAATTCTCATTCTTCTACCAATTTCTTAAGAAAAATTTTGAGGATCGCTTTTCCTGTTGCAATTACTTCATACATTCGTTCTGGTCTTTCAACTTTGAAACAACTTCTAATCCCTTTTAGTTTAGAAAGGCATTCTTCCAATTGTGATGAAGCATTATCTCAATATGGACTTATTAATGGAATGACTATGCCAATTATTATGTTCCCTTGCATCATAATTACTTCTTGTGCTAATCTTCTAATTCCTGAATTTGCAAGATATAACATAAAAAAAGATTTTAAGAGAATGAATCAAGTTATTGTGTTTATTTTTAAATTTACATCTTTTTTTAGTATTTGTGTAATTGGAATATTTTTAACTTTTACAGAGGAACTATGCTATCTAATATATAATAATCTTGAGATTTCAGAATTTTTGCTTATTCTGTCTCCTTTGATTATTTTAATATATCTAGATAAAATTATTGATGCTATGCTTAGAGGCCTTGATAAACAAGTTGGTGTTATGTTTTGCAATATTTTTGATTTGTTTATGACCATAATATTGATTTATACTATTGTTCCAATATATGGAATATATGGTTATTTAGCAATTATCGCTATTAGTGAAATACTGAATTTTACAATAAGTCTTATTCAATTATATAAAGTTACTAAATTTAAATTTGATTATGTTTCTTATGTAATTGTTCCAACACTACTGGTTTTTGCAACTAAGTTTTTGTTTGATAGTATTGATAGATATATTGAATATGATATGGGTTTTGTGGTTTTTAAAATTTTAATCTTTGTTGCAATTTATATTGTTTTACTATTAAGCTTTAATATATTTAAGTTTGTTAAACAAAAAAGAGTTGTAATATTTAAGTAATTTTAGGTGAAATTTAAGGAACGTCCCCAAATTTCACTCATAGAAAAAGCACTTCATCTGAAGTGCCTTTTTTATTGAATAGGAAAAAATCGTAGATTTTGCTAACGTCCAATTTTCTTATTATTATCTTTTTGCTTTTATTTCTTCTAATGCTTTTGCTAATTGGTCTGGGCAAGATGTTCCTCTAATTCCACATGGTATTCCTTTTAAAAGCTCTATTACTTCTTCTATTTTTCTTCCTTCTACAAGTTTGCTAACTCCTATTGTGTTTCCTGGACATCCACTTACTATTTTAACATTTTTTATTATATCTCCATCTAAGTCTATTATCATTTCACTTGAACATACACCTTGTGGCCTATATCTGTATTCCATTACTTACTTCACCTTTTCCTTTTTTCCAACAATTAGATTTCACGAGCAAATACTATAATTCTTGCACTATTATCATTGTCTGTACATGTAGAAAGTGTAACTTCTCTCTTTCCTGATGTATCTCTATTATAGAAAGTTGTATCTGTTGCTTTTGCTGTAAAGTTTCTATAAACTTCATATGTTATTTCTGTTCCACTCGCGTCTTTTATATAAATTTTATCTCCATTAGATAGTTTACTCAAGTTTGAGAAAAATAAACCGTTTTTATAATTATGTCCTTGTATAACTGTATTCCCTACTTCATTTATTCCAGGTCCAGAAAGATATGCCAATGCAATTTTTAGTGATTTAACTGTTACTTTTGCAAGTATTGGATATTTTATATTTATTGCTGGAATTGACATTGTTCCTACTACTTTATATCCTCCATATTCTGTAGTTATTCCTGATGGATTACCATATATAGAATTACCATTATTTCCATCTCCAAGTGTTACATTAGTATCCACATCATCTGGTTTTGGAGTAACTACATTCCCTGTATTTTGCTCAAAATTGTCTATTACATCTTTTGCACTTGTGTTTATGTAGTATTTATTATATATTGAATATCCAAAATATCCAATAATTCCAAGTATTGCAATTATTGCTACTATTAAAAGTACTGTAAGCAATGTATTAAATTTACTATTAAACATAAAAATCCCTTCTTTCATTCTTCGGATTTTAACCATATATGTTTATTATAGCATATTTTTTTAGATTTGTACATGCTATTTTTTGCCTTATATGTTATAAAATTTTCTCTCCTAATTGTTTCCCTGCAAGTATATGGAAATGTAAGTGATTAACTGTTTGACCTGCATCTTTTCCGCAATTAGTTATCACTCTAAATCCTGTTTTATCTATATTCTGTTGTTTTGCTATTTCTTGTATAGCATTTATTATATCTCCTGACATTTCTTTGTCTGCTTCCATGATTGTTGTTACATGTTTTTTTGGAATTACAATTATATGAACTGGAGCTTGTGGATTTATATCATTAAATGCTAATACTTTTTCATTTTCATATACTATACTTCCAGGTATTTCTTTATTTATTATTTTACAAAATATACAATCTTCCATATATTTTATCTCCTTTTATTTTATTAGGATAGCCTTAATACGTCTAACTCCTGCTGAAGATGCCTCTTCTTTCTTTATTTTAAATGTTCCTAAAACTCCAGTATGAGTTACATGTGGTCCTCCACATATTTCTTTGCTAAATTCACCTATTGTATATACTTTAACTTTGTCTCCATATTTATTTTCAAATAATCCCATTGCTCCTGATTTTTTTGCTTCATCATAACTCATTTCTTGACATGTAACTGGTAAATCTTTTTGTATTTGATCATTTACTATTTTTTCTACTTCTTCTAGTTCTTCTTTTGTTACTTTTTGTGGATGTGCAAAGTCAAATCTTAGTCTTTCTTGTGTTATATTTGAACCTTTTTGTGTTGCATGTTCTCCTAAAACTATTTGAAGTGCTTTGTGTAGTAAATGAGTTGCTGTGTGATAAGCAATTGTTTCTTCTGTTTGGTCTGCTAAGCCACCTTTAAATTTTTGTTCTGATCCTAGTCTTGACTTTTCTTGATGCTCTTTAAATAATTTATCAAATGTTTCTAAATCTACTTTAAAGCTATTTTCACTTGCGATTTCTTTAGTAACTTCTGGTGGGAACCCATAAGTTTCATATAGCCTAAATACCGTTTCTGCTGAAAGTGTATCTAAACCTTTTTCTCTTAACTTATTCAATTCTTTTTGTAATTCTCTTTCTCCATTTTCTAACGTCTTTGCAAACTTGTCCCTTTCTGCTATTATTGTATTTACTATATTTTCTTTATTTTGAATAAGTTCTGGATACATTTCTTTTAATACTTCTATATTTAGGTTTATTAATTCTGGTAATAAACTTAAATCTATCTGTAGTTTATTTAGATGTCTTATCATTCTTCTTATTAATCTTCTTAAAATATATCCTCTATCTATATTGCTTGGTTTTCCACCATCTGCAATTATCATCATACTAGATCTTAAATGTTCTGCAACTATTCTTCTGCTTTCTATACTATCATTTTTAGCAAGTTTTGCAAGTTCATCCATGATTGGCTTAAATATTTCTGTGTCAAATGGTGTTTCTTTTCCTTGTAATAGCATATTCATTCTCTCTAATCCAAGTCCTGTATCTACATTTTTTTGTTTTAATTTTGTATATGTTCCATTCGAATTTTTGTAATATTCCATAAATACATTATTCCAAATTTCTACATATTTTCCACAACTGCATGAAGGGTCACATTTATCAGAACATGCTGGTTTTCCTGTATCATAAAATATCTCTGTATCTGGACCACATGGACCTTCGTCTCCTGCTATCCACCAGTTATCATCTTTTCCAAAATAGTATATTCTTTCTTCTGGCATTCCTACTTCTTTCCAAATTCTTGCTGTTTCTTCATCTCTTGGTGCATCATTATCTCCTGCAAAACATGTTACAGATAATTTTTCTATTGGAATATTAAGTTCTTTTGTTAAAAATTCTATACTATATCTTATAGACTCATTTTTAAAATAGTCTCCTAAAGACCAGTTTCCAAGCATTTCAAAAAATGTTAAGTGCCTATTATCCCCAACTTCATCTATATCTACTGTTCTTAAACATTTCTGATAGTCTGCAAGTCTTGTTCCTTCTGGATGTTTTTCTCCTAATAAGTAAGGTACAAGTGGATGCATACCAGCTGTTGTAAATAATACTGATGGGTCATTTTCTGGTATTAATGGAGCACTTGGTATAATTTTATGTCCCTTCTCTTTAAAATAGTTTAAAAATTTGTTTCTAATTTCTATTGCAGTCATTTTATTCCTCCTTGAATTTAGTTGTTAGTAGATCCGAAGCCTCCTAAACGTTCTCCTTCTGCTTCATCTCCATCTACTACTAAAAATTTTTCAAATATTGCTTGTCCGAATGCATTCTCCTTTTTTTATTTCTATGTCTTCTTCTTTTATATTATAGAATGCAAACATAATATGTCCATCATTGTCAGGATTTCCATAATAATCTGCATCTACAACTCCTATACTATTTGCAAGTATTAGTCCTTTCTTTTTTGGGTTTGAACTTCTATTGCATAATTTTAAATATTCATCTCCTTGCATATATGCTTTTAATCCTGTTTTTACAAGTGTTGGATTCATTCCTTTTTTAAATGTTGGAATTACTATATCCTCTGCTGCTTCTATATCATATCCTGCTGAATATTTTGTTTTACGTATTGGCATATTTATTCCTTTATCTTCAAATCCTTTTACAATTTCAAATCCTCTTATTCTTTCCATTTATTCTACCTCTTTTTCTATAATTTTTTTAAAATTATATCACACAAGTAATAGAAAATCCAGTATTTTAAAGAATAAATTCTTTTCCATTTTATACATATTTATTGTTTTTTTTGAAATACTACCTATTACTATGAAAATTATAAATGATTTAATTAATTTAATAAAATATAAAGAGGCTCCTGATTATAATTTTATTTTACCTGATGCTGACGCTGATCAAGATAGTCAAGTAATAAATAATTCTTCTGAACTAGAGCCATTAGAAAAGGTTAATGAAAATGTTTATCCTTCCATTGATGTTAATTTAGAATATGTTAAAGTAAAATATAATACTTTAATTAATAGTGATATAAAAATTAGAAACTTTTACATCAATGCTAAGAATAAACAATATAGAGCGTTTTTATTATACATTGATGGAATGATTGATAGTAACTCAATTAATAAATTTGTTATAGAACCTCTTATGTTAAAAAACCGTTCTAATACAAGTAATGGTGAGGAAAGTATCATAAGTACTGCTGTAACCAATAATGCAATTGTAAGACGTATTAAAAGATTTAATCCTATTGATTATATCTCTGAATGTCTTGTACCTCAAAATGATGTTTCTACTTCTAATAAATTTAAAGACATTTTTCAAAAAGTAAATGCTGGAATGTCAGCTCTTTTTGTTGATACTATTGATACAGTTTTTACTATTGATGCTAAAGGTTTTGAGAAACGCAGTGTTTCTCCTCCTCAAAACGAGATTATTATTCGTGGTCCTCAAGAAAGTTTTGTTGAGTCTATAAGGACTAATACAAGTCTTCTTAGGAGACTTGTTAATAATGAAAATTTAATTATTGAGGACATGAGTGTTGGTACTGTGAGCTCTACTAAAATCCGGTGTATGTTATCTAAAAAATGTTGCTAATGATGACTTAGTTGCAGAGGTTAAATATAGAATAAATAATTTAGGAATTGATTATTTGACTTCTTCTGGTCAATTAGAACATTTAATTGAAGATACAAATTATAGCCTTCCTCAACTTATATCTTCTGAAAGACCTGATAGAGTTTCTTCTTATATAATGGAAGGTAGAGTTGCAATATTAGTTAATGGAACTCCTTATGCTTTGGTTGCTCCTGGTATTCTTATTGATTACCTTTCTTCTCCAGAAGATAGGAATATAAAATATCAATTTTCTGATTTATTAAAATGCATTAGATTTTTTGCTTTGTTTTTAACTTTATTACTCCCTGGACTTTATGTTGCAACTACAACATTTCATCAAGAACTAATTCCTACTGAGTTTCTTTTTGCAATAATTGCTTCAAGGAATAATGTTCCTTTTCCAGTTATACTGGAAATTCTAATAATGGAAATTTCTCTTGAACTTATACGAGAATCCGGTGTAAGAGTTCCTGGTCCTTTAGGCCAAACTATTCGGTATCGTTCGGAGCTTTGATTTTAGGAGATGCAGCAGTTACTGCAAATATTGTTAGCCCTATACTTGTAATTGTTGTTGCAATTACTGGTATTACAGCTTTTGCTGTACCTGACTATTCTTTAAGTTTTCATGTTCGTTTGATGAGATTTTCGTATATTATTCTTGGATATTTTGCTGGCTTTTTAGGTATAGCTTTTGTGTTTGTACTACATTTATCAATGTTATCTAGTATAAATTCATTCGGAGTATCTTATTTAAGTCCATTTACTCCTGCTGCAAATTCTGAAGGTTATAACTATTTATTACCTCCTGCTTGGAAAAGAGAAAATAGACGAAGTTTCTTAAATACTAAGAGACAAAAAAGACAAGATGAAATTAGTAGAAAATGGAAAAAAGGTGCTAAATAAGTCTATATTTTAAGAAAGGAATGTTTTAATTATGAAAGAAAGAAAGCTTGGTACTTTTCAAGCAATTGCAATTGCAGTTACTGTTATGATTTCTCACATAATATTAAATTTACCAAATCATTTAATAAGTGAAACTGGTCCTGCAACTATTCTAAATCTTATTTATGTATTTATAATTTCTCTTATTATATTGGGACTTGCTTTAAAAGTATTCAAGCTTTTTCCAAATAACGATATCATAGATATATGTGAATATGCTGCTGGTAAAAAAATAAAAAATATATTCAGTGCGTTAATTAGTATATATCTTCTAATACTTTGTGCATTTGTAATTAGAATTTTTTCAGAAAGTTTAGTACTTATTTATTTTCCAAATATAGATTTAGAGATTGTAATATTAATTTTTATAATTATTACTGCTATGCTTAATTTATTTGGTTTTAAAGTAATTGCAAGAACTACAGCTATGATTCTTCCTATTATTTTAATTGCCATGGTAGTTATTTTTATATCTTCTGCCTCTAAATTCATGCCTGAAAGAGCTTTACCTATTCTTGGATATGGAGCTTCTAAAACTTTTTTGACAGGGCTTCGGAAATATTTTTGCATTTAGTAGTAGTCTAATTTTTGGATTAATAGCACCTTTAATTGGTAATCGGTGAAAGATTAAAAAAAGTTCGGAATTATTTCATTAATTGTTTATGCAATTTATTTAATGCTTGGAATTATTGCCCTTTTATTTTTAATACCATCTATTACAGAAATTAATAATACTTTATCTATCTATATTTTAGCTAGAAATGTAAGTTTAGGAGATTTCATACAAAGTATTGATGCAATATTTATACTTATTTGGATAATGTCTATATTTAGTTATTTAGCTATTGTAACACATTTTGTATTAAAGTTTTTCAAGAAAATAACTAATATAAAAAGTGATTCTTCAATGATTTATTGCTTTTCAGCATTTTTATTTATAATTGCTATGCTCCCTAAAAATATATCAGATACTACTTTTTTTGAAAGTACCTTTTATAAATATGCATCCATTATATTCGTTTTCTTTGTATGTCCTATAATTTTATTATTTGCTTATATAAAGAAAAAACGTGAATTAAAGAAAGGAGAAAATAATCTTGAAAAAACGTCTTAGTGTGCTTATTGTAGCTCTAGTCCTTGTTTCTTTTACTATAAGTGGCTATTCGGCTAAACAAGATATAAATGATATGGCTTATGTAATTGCTATACGGTGTAGATGTTCGGAGAAACTAGTGATTTAAAGGTTAGTTTTCAATTTTCTATCCCTTCTAAAAACGGTTCTGGAGGTTCTTCTGGTGGATCTTCCGATTCTTCTGATACTGTTATTGATACAATAGAAGCGCCTTCAATCGAGTCTGCCATAAGTCTTGCAAATGGTTTTATTAGTAAAAAGCTAAACCTTTCTCATTGTAAAGTTCTAGTGATTTCTGAAGAAGTTGCTGCTTTTGGAATTTCAGATATTATTTATACTTTAATAAATAATGTAGAAATCAGACCTGATTGTAATGTGATAATTTCTCGTTCTACTGCTTATGCTTTTTTATCAGATTCTCAATCAAAGCTTGAAAGCATAACTGCAAAATATTATGAAATAATAGCTGCTTCTAGCAAAAATACAGGTTATACTGCTAATCTTACAATTTCTGATATTTTCAATAGAATTTCAGATACTTATGGCGAACCTTGTGCAATTCTTCGGGTCTGTTACCTCTTCTAATAATTCTTCTGCTTCTCTTGCTGTTGATGCAGATACTATTTCTGGAGAAACAACTTCTAATATAGGCAACAATTCACGTTCTTCTACAAATATAGATGTTGTAGGTTTAGCTGTTTTTAAAGGCGATGCTTTAGTTCGGAGAGCTCACTGCTATAGAAACTATTTGTCATTTAATTGTTACTAACCAATTGGAAGAATGTATTTTTTCTATTCCTAGTCCTTTTAATGAAGACTTTTCTATTGATTTATTTATAACTCCAGATAGAAGTACAAAAAACAAAGTAAAAATTGTGAATGGCTCTCCATATATTTTTACTGATGTAAAGTTAAATGCTAGAATACTATCTGCTACTAAAAATTCTAATTATTTTGAAGGTAATAACTTAGAGAGTATTGAAGATTACGCTAATTCATATGTAAAATCTGAATTAGAAAATTATTTATATAAAACTTCTAAAAACTATAAATCCGATATTGCATTATTTGGGAGATATGCTGTTGGAAACTTTAAAACATGGGATGAATGGATGTCCTATGATTGGCTTGACAATTATTCAAATTCATTTTTTAATGTAAAAGTTAATGTAGATGTTATTTCAAGTTATTTAATATCTTAAGGAGGATTAATATGGTTATTGTAATTTCAATTTTAAGTATTTTTGCATTTTTTAAAACCATTCGGATATGCAATTTATGAATATAAGGATAATGGAAGTAAATTAAATGGAGTTATTTGTACTATTCTTGCTTTTATTGCTCTAATTGGTCCAATTGTAATGGCTATAATAAGATAGAGTTTTTCTAAAAGGAATAGCATATATAATTTTTCTTACATCTATCGAAAAATATATATGCTATTCCTTATCTTTTTATATCACTTAACATTTTAGCCTTATTTCTTTAAAAGTTCTTTGAAAGTTCTTAACTCCATTTCAATAATTGGTCTCAAACTAAAAGTACAATTATTGTATGCATCTGCATAATTCCAATTTATAACTCTATATGTGCAAGTTGATGCCCAGTGTCCTATACGCCTACCATCTGTTTCTTCATTCCATAAAGTACTACGATAATAATTATATCCTGATGACTCATTTTCGTAATTTGGAACCTGACCAACAAATCCGATCATACACGCTTGCTAATAGGAAATTATTAGCAACATAACTAGGCCAAGCAGGATCTATTCCTGGAAATGTCATTCTACTTGAAAGATAATATTTCTCATAGTAATTACCATTACTATCTTTTAATATAAGTTCTTCATAAACTGGATCTTTGAAGTTATTATTTTGTAACTGTTTATACCAACCATTATACATAAGTTCATAATAACTTTTTGCACTTGCTCTAGCCGTTTCATAGAATTCTGTTTGTTCACTGTTTTTTAATCCTTCTTGCATTACTTTTTTTCCGTCTATGTTGCTATATGCTTCATATTGCCATATATATGGGAAGTTTAAATTATTTGTATTCTTGCATGTTTCTGTTAGCATATGATATATTCCTGTACCATTAGATGATACTTGCTTTCCATAAGAACTTGTATTTGTATAATAGTCATCTTCTGGTTTCCATACTGTTTTGTCTAATACACTTTCTATATCATCCAAATTTAAGTTTCTTGCTACACTTCCTAGTTCTTCGTTTCCATAGCACCATGAGCATATATCATTTAATATTTTAACTCCATTATTGTATCCTAACTCTTTACTTAATGTTAATTTTGTTGTTGTAGGCTTTTCTGATATTAATTTAACCTTTTCATCATCTATACTCCATACCTTCCATGATAAGTCTTCAGTTACAATTTTTACATCTTTTGTATCTCCTGTATGTTTTGTTTGTGCTATATATGGCCCCTTTTCTCCTTCTGTTTCTGGACTTTCTACTGCTTTTTGTGGCGTATATTGTATAGTATTTCCTAATAGTTCTTTTTTCTCTTCTTCTGTAAAACTTTCTTCTTCCTCGCCATTGTCATTATCTGTTTTCTGCCCATTTAATATATTATTTATTTGGTCTACTGTACTTCCTATTAAATTTTCCGTTCCTTCTAATATTCTATTTTCATTTACCCCTTCTGCTGCATATTTTTGCGCTCCATCTATTGCATAGTCCACTATTTTTGTCCTATATACAACAATTATACTTACTGCTGATAATATTACTAAAATTATTATTGTTATTATTAATGCTACTAATGTTATTCCTTTTTCACTATGTTTAATAGGCTCTTTTGAACTTAGCTTGTTTGTTTTAACTTCTGTTTTATTATTCATTTTGAAATTTATTCCTCTCTCTCCTAGGGCATAAAGTAAAAATTTTCATTTATATAAACATTTTTTAATATATCTATTTATATTTTACCATTTTATTGTTACGTTAAAATAACATTATCATGACATTTGTATTGCATTTTGTCTCAACATTTCATAACTTTTATAAAATTTCTATAACTAAAAAAACGATTATAAAAGTTTTATATCTACTTCTATAACCGTTTTCTAAAATTTATTCTTGTTTTGTATCTCTGTGCATATCATACACAATTGCATCTTCATTGTTAAATAAAAATTTATCATCTAAATTATCTGTTTGAATTGGGTTTACTTCATCATCATCACTATATGAGTCAAAGTCTACTCTTCTTGGATCAAATCCAGATCTTCTCTTTGATGTTTCCATCGCACTTTCATTTAGGATTCCACTTTGGAATTTTGCAAAGTCAAATTTTTTGGACTTATGTGGTTCTTTATATTTCGAAGGCATAAAATCAAGCTTTGCAAGCCCTGTAAATCCTTTACCTTTATCATCTTTATATTTGAATGCACACCACTTAAATGTAAGTTGGTTTTGAAGTTTTGCAGGTTCAAACCAATTCTTATATGCATATTTAACACCTTTATAGTTGCCATAAGATATATCTTTTGCTGTTGAATTTCCTCCAAGGAACTGATTTCCTTTCCCTTCTGCTTTTATATCCATATCTTGAGAATATACCCACATTCTTCTTGCTCCAAATTCATCTACCCAAAAGTCTAATTCTTCTGGTGCTATATTTCCTACTACAATTTTTGCTGTACAGTTAGTAATAATTGTTCTTTGTGAAGTATCTGTGGCATTTAATTGTGCCATATTCTGTGTTGTAATAAATGTACCAACTTTATATTTTCTATATAATGTAATTAATCCAAGTGTTTCTTCACATAAGAAGTCTGGAAACTCATCAATATATAACATATGTGGTATTCTTGAATTTTCATTTCCTGGTCTTTTTAATACTGAACGTTGCATTGAAAGTAGGAAAAATAATCCAAATGCTTTTTGTAAAACAGGTCCTAAATCTCCTCTTCTAGTACATACTATAGTAATTTCCCCTTCTGATAATGCTTTATCAAAGTTTATATTGTTTGTTCTGTTGCAAAGTATATTTTTTACTCCTTGTATTCTAAGCAAAGCATCTAATTGTGTTATAGCTGTGTGCACAAATTTTTCGGTTTCTTTTCTCATTACACCTTCTGGATAAAAATGTTTTCTAAAATATCCAAGTTGTAATTTAAGTCTTCTAGCCATCTCTTCATCTTCTTCAACTTTCTGACACATTTTTGCAACTACATCAAAATCATTTAGCATATCTAGCATATCTTCAAGATTTGGAAGGTCTCCATTATTTAATCTTGGATACATTTCAGAAAGTAATATGGTTAGATTTTCTACTGCCTGTGCTGCTGAGTTTTGGAAGTATACTTCCTCTTCAGCTGGTCTTGTAGATTTGTATGTTACTGAAAGTATTGAAGATATTACTGCTGCAATTTCACTTGGTGCCCCATAAGAAAATGGATTTATTCCAATAGAATTCATATTATTTGGATCTACTACATTTAATTTCAAATTGAAATTTCTTACAACTTCTATCATTCTTTCTGTTGATTCATAATCTGGTGAAAGCATTGTTATTCCTAAATCTTTATATACTATTTTAGGTCCTTCACAATATATCATTTTATTAAGGTATGCTTTATATAGCTTTTCCTTTTCTTGTATTGGCTCTAACATATTTAAACTAAAATTTTCATTCAAATAATCATTTGTATATGGGCAGTTTAATGTTGCAAGTCCTGTCTTTAATGCCGTAAATCCCATTTCTTTTGCTGCCTCTTTAAAGAAGTATTTTTTCTCTATATCTCTACCCATTATAGGTTCTAATACTAATGACGTTTTTCCCATTCCAGAAGATCCTGCAATTAGCATTGGTTCTGCTCTTCTATTATCATATAATTTAACTGTTTTACCTGTTTCTTTATCAATAGATATAATATTTTCAAAACTGTATGCCCCAGATTTAGTTGTTTTCTTTGATAAATCAATTCCATTGTAGTCCCAGATAGATTCTTGTATTAACCTTGTATCTGCAACTCCACAGTAGCACCACCAAAATACTGAATAGAAAGTTATCATTGGAATGTATAGTGATATTGCTTGAAATGCTGGTTTAATAACACTTGAAAATTCGGTTACTACTTCTATATAATTTGGCATTGAAAACAAGAATAACCATAACCCTGCATTTAACCATTGTGTAACCATTGAAATACCAATGATATAAAGTGCTATTGCATAAGAATAAATTATTGCTAATTTAATTTTTCCTGAATCTGCATATTTTGAACGTCCTGAAAATAAAAATGCACAAACTGGGCATGCAAGTGCTAGTGTATATGCAATTGGTCCCCAATATGAAACAGAAATACCTGTAAATATCATAAATAGCATTTCCACTACTCTATCAACTGCTATATAAGCTGTAAGTAATGTAAATATATATGTGAAAAATGTATTTCTATCTGTTTTTAAAACCTTTAATAATTTATCAATATATTTCAAAAAGCTCACCGACCTTCTATAATAAAATTACATTTTATTACATAATTATACATATATATTATGCCATAAATTCAACAAAAAAGCAAGCCTTTTAGGCTTACTTTATTAAGTTCATCTTATTTCCTAATCTAACAACTTCAATTCTGCTTCTTCAACTTTATATTTATTTGTTTGTTCATCTAGTTTAAATTCTATTAAAGTTTTTGATAGATTTTCTTTTACTTGTTTCAAGTCTGTTGTAAAATATAGTTTTATTTTAGTCATTTCTATTCTATTTAATGTAATTTCCTTAAATGACTCTGCTGCATGTCTTTCATCTTCACACACAATTATTAATTGTGGGATAGTACTAAAACCGCAATCTAGTGTTACAAAGTTATCATAAAAATCCTGATACATTTTCATTTTATCTATAAATTTTTTTTGCCATTCTTCTTCTCTTCTTACAACTTCAAATAAAAATGTAATTGATCTAGAATTTTTAGTAAGTGTTACTGATCCTCCAGTTGATTTAAATACTTTTCCTAATGTCTTTGCTTGTAAAGTTGGTTTAACTACATAATTGTCAAATGCTTTAACTTTTCTTAAATATGCAATTATCACTTGATTTCCTGCAAGTCTTTTCTTTATCATCGCAACTGGTTTTGTATTATCTGATTGTTGCCATTTACATTCGATTCCTCTAGATGTTAAAAGATATTTCCCCATTTTCTCTAGACAATAAATTCTATATATCCCTTTACCATCTTCTGATGTAAAATAGTATCTAGTTAGGATTTTTGACTTTACAAGTTGGTCTAGCTTATTATTTAATTTGTCCTGCGATTTGTATTCTATTCCTTTATAATCTAGCATCTGACATAATTGTCTTGATGTTATAAATTCAAATTCATTTACAAGATCAAGTATTGCAAAATGTAAATCATTTATATGTCCTAAATTGATTTTGTGTACTATTTGATTCATTGAGACATATCCATCTTTTCCATCAAATGTTTTTATTTCTCCTTTTCTTAAAGCAAATGGCGATTTCTCAGCTTCGATTTCTTTATCTTCTACCATATTATTTCCTCCTTTTATTCATATATTAAAAGTTTAACTTTTTTCTTTTCTGGAATAATCTTCTTTATATATACATTTACATCTTGCCCATATTCTATATCATCTTTATATTCTGCAAGTCCTACTAAATTTGGCGTTAATTCTATAAAAATTCCATTTTTTGCTTTTTCAGTCTCTCTTGCAATTCCTTTAACTACTGTTCCTTGTTTAAATTCTTTTATATTGTCTTCCCAAGTTCCAAGTAGTTCTTTATATGTAAAAGATACTCTATTATTATCTTTATCTACATCTTTTACCATCACTTTTATATCTTGTCCCATTTGAAATCTTTCAAATGGAGTTTTTATTCTAGATACTGATATATCTTCTATATATAAAAGTCCACTTATACCGATTCTTTAATTCTATGAAAGCTCCATAAGGTTTTATTTGTTTTACCTTTCCATCTACTATCATTCCTTTTGTTAAATCACTTTCAGATATATTAAATTTTTGATATTTCATTATATCTCTCCTTTATCTTTTGTACAAATATATTATACTACATATCTAATCATTTTTGCAAATTTTTTATTGCATATGCAATTTCTAATAATAATTTTTTAGATTAACAAGGTTAAATCCCATTGATTTATAAACTTAAAAGGCCTACTATATATCTTAAGAAATTATTTTTTCTATTTCTTCTTCTTTTAAATATCTCCATTCTCCAATTTTTAATGATTTTACACTAATTTCTCCAATCTTAGTCCTATGTAAAGCTCGTACTTTTTTTCCTACTGCTTCACACATTTTTCTAACTTGTCTATTTTTTCCTTCATGTATAGTAATTTCCAGTCTTGATATATTTTGCTCTTTGTCTATCTTTAATATTTTTACTTGTGCTGGTCTACTTATATAATTTTCTATTTCTACTCCTTTTCTTAACTTTTCTATTTCTTCTTCTTTTATTTCTCCGAATTAGTGTTACTGTATAAGTTTTCGTTATTTCATACTTTGGATGTGTTACCTTATATACAAATTCTCCGATCATCTGTTAAAATAAGTGCTCCTGATGTATACATATCAAGCCTTCCAACTGGTACTATCCTTTTATTTATTTTTACTAGGTCTAAAACTGTATCTCTTCCAAATTGATCCTTTGCAGTTGTTACATAGCCTATTGGTTTATTTAGCAATATATAAGTGTATTTTTCATTTTTATTTTCTATTTTTTTATCTTTAAATGTAATAGTGTCATTTTCTGGATTTATTTTTGTTCCAAGTTCTGTTACAATTTCTCCATTTACTTTTACTAAACCATTTTGTATATATTCTTCGCATTTTCTCCTTGAAGCTAACCCACAATTTGCTAAATATTTTTGTAGTCGTATTTCTTCCATACATTATCCTCTTTCTTCTAATTTTTTAATAATTTCTTCAAAATATTTAGGCAAAAATGCTTCAATTTTCATTTCTTCTTTTTTAGTTGGGTGAACAAATTCTATTTTTTTTGCATGTAACATTTGTCCTTTAACATTAAATGGATTTTTACCATTTGAATATACCATATCTCCTACTACTGGATAACCTATTTCTGCCATATGTACTCTTATTTGATGTGTCCTTCCTGTATCTATTTTTACTTCAATTAATGTAAATCCATCATATCTTTTTAAAACTTTGAAGTGAGTTATTGCATCTTTTCCGTTTTTTAGTAACTGCCATTTTTTTCCTGTCTCTTTCAGACCTTCCAATAGGCATATCTATTGTTGCTTCATTTTCCTTGACTTCTCCTCTAACTAATGCTATATAAGTTTTTTCTACTTTTCTTGATTTTATTTGCTCACTTATATCTATATGTGCTTTGTCATTTTTTGCAATAATTATAACTCCACTTGTGTCTTTATCCAGTCTATGTACTATTCCGTGGCCTTATTTCTCCTCCTATCCCAGATAAACTTTCTTTACATACATTCATTATTGCATTTACTAAGGTGCCATCTGGATTTCCATTTGCTGGATGTACTACCATTCCCTTTGGTTTATTTACAACTATTATGTCATTGTCTTCGTAAAGTATTTCTATTGGTATATTTTCTGCCTTAAGTGATATTTCTTTTGCCTCTGGCTTATTTATATATATTTTATCTCCTCTATTTACTTTATATGATGCTTTTTCTTTTTTTCCATTTACAAGTATATTTTCTTCGTCAATTAACCTCTGTACTGTAACTCTAGATATTTCTTTATCTAGAATTACAATACATTTATCTAGTCTTGTATTTGCCAAATTTTCATCTACATTATATTCTTTATTATTCTTCATTTTCTGTTTCTACATTCAACCTTTCAAAAAATACAAAGTGGTCATCTTTATATAATATTTTATAATTTTCAGTATCTTTTGCAAGTAACATCGTTAATTTAGAATTTTTATATGACATTACATGTGTTATTCCATATTTTTCAAAACCTTCTTCATAATACATTGCAATTCCTGAAATGCTTAAGTAATCACTAAAAATATTACAATCTTTATTAAATTCTGGAGAGTAAAGATCTGCACGTGAGTCAATAAATACTGGTATTTCTCTAAATAACAAATAACTTCCATAGTTATAGTCATTAAACATTTTCATTTTATCCAAGTCTAAATTTCCTTTTTCTGCTTCTTCTAAAATGTAGTCAGCTGCTTCAACTGGATATGAGCTTTTGCTTATATATTCATTATCTATTTTTTTAGAATATATCGTATATGAGCATAATACAACAAGTAATATTGTAAGTATTTTTCCTTTCCATGTTAACATTAATTCTGTAAATTCTCTTACTCCATCTTTATCATATTTATCTACAAAGTTAGATACCAATGCTGTAAATGATATTCCGTCCTATTGTTATAAGCATTGAAAACTGTCTTTTCGATGTTAATGTCAATACTATTAATCCCCCTATCATAAATAGGTCTTTCAAAGATATTTTTGTATCTGTAAATACTAATATTATAATAAGTAATACTGCTGTAATTAGTGCTCCTGTGTGATTTGCTAATACTAGCGGTTGATGTTCTGATATATTGTCTGTTGTAGTACCTAACATTAGTTTTAATATATGTGTATATGGTTCATCTCCTAATGGTGTTAAAAGTCCCATTAGCAAGCATAATATGCAAACTAATATAAGCCATTTTGCAGCATTTCTTTTTACTAGCTTTACTCTATATGGATTTTCTTCTCTAATTTTTAATGTTTCTTTAAATTTTATAGATTTCTTTTCTACTTCTACTAGTTTTTGCTGCAACTTTTCAATCTTTTCTTCTTTTCCTTCTTTTTTTGATAAACTTTCTATCTTACTTTTTAGTGAAAATATTCTATATCTATATACAAGATTTGAATTTCTTAAAACAATAATTAGGTATTCTGCTATATATGGCATAAGTAGTATAAAGAAGAAATAAAATACTGCTGCATGCATATTTGCAATTAATAATGCAATTATCATTAATCCTAATACATACCTTTTCTTCTTTGTATCCAAAAAACATTCTACAAATAATATTTCTAGAATAAATAATACAAATGTTACAAGTTGTGCTCTTGCTGCTATAAAATCTCCCATTAGGAACATTACCCCTATTGTAAATACAAATGAAAATAATGGCTTTTTATTTACTTTTGTATTTGTTATATATAAGGCTACTCCCATAAGTGCACTTAAAATAACTGTTGATATATAAACTCCTGTCATCCCTCCTGCTGAATATATTAAGTATATACATACATCATATAACCAATGTGGATATGTATATTTTAAATCATGCCAAGAAAATGGATCTACTCTATCTATTCCATTCTCCATTATATGTTCTCCTATACTTATTGTATAATATGTATCATTTTGCAATGTTTTTGGTGCCATTATTGCTGAAAATATTATTATACATATTATTGCAAGTACATGAAATTTTGCCATTGTTTTCTTGTTCATTATTTGTCTCTTCCCTCTTTCGATAAATTGAATATCATTAACTACATGTATTATATATAACAAAAGAAAAAAGGACAAGCCT
>CANPCK010000009.1 GCA_947572545.1 uncultured Clostridium sp.
TCTCCTATTTTTGTTTCATCTGCTTGAGTTGTTTTTTTAGATGGATTTTCGTCTAAAACTTGTACCTCTAAATTTATATCATAAGTATTTCCTGTAGAATATAATTCTAAAACTAATGAATCATAAGTGTCTTTAGTTATTTTTCCTGTTTTTCTTACTATATCTACAAATTCTGAAACTGAAGTTTGTACTGATAATTGTGATATATCATCATTTCTATCTGCAATAGCCATCATTGGAAATATACCAATTAGTATTGCTGCTAGAAATATTGCTACTACAGTTGTTAATGTTTCTCCACTCATAGATTCTCCTCCTTTTATATTTTAATTTTGTATATATATTAATTCCTTTTTTATTGGCTCCATTATTTCTCCAAAGGAGAATAGGCTTTCATCTTCATTAGTTATATAATTATTTCTATCTACCTCTACTAAATATTCTGTAAATATACTATCTTCAAAATTTGCTATTAGTCCTTTTTTTGAACCATTTGCTATACAAGTTTTATGGTTTCCTGGCTCTGATGCTTGATTGGTTGCTTGTCCTCCTACATTAGTGCTACTAAATCTAACATCTATTCCGAGATAGATCTGAGTCTATCCTTTGTGCAGTCCAGCCAGTATTTCCTATCCAATAACAATAATATGGTCTTGTTATTTGCGATGTTGTTTTCTGAGAATATAACTTTTCAAATAGTTTTGTCATTTCTTCTTCATCTATTATAACAGATTCCATATCATCATAATTTATTGTTCCATCATTATTAGTTGAAACATCTATGCTTTCATAAAATTTTATAGTATTTTCTTTGTTATTTATAAATTGGGCTAGTCTATTAGCTTTCATAAAAGTATATCTAGTTTCTATAATGAATTGTTTTTTTCTTTCTTCTGTAGCATTTATCCAACTATTGCAAATTCTTTCTGTATCTAAATCAAATCTCGCAGCAACATTTCCATTTTTATCTATGATAGTTACTCCATAATTTTCTTCTGAGTATCTATAGAGTGCTGGAATTATGTCTTGTAATTTTACTATTCTATTTCCATTTTTGTCTATTGTTGCTTCATCTATTTCTTCAAAGTAATTATAATATTTTGTTGGGTCTGTTTCTGCTATCATTATTCTAGCAGTCTCTTTTGCCTGAGATGCCATATTAAATAATAGTACAAGTCCTATTGAAAATACAACTATTGCAAGAACAATTTTTAAGGCATCTGATGCATTTTCCATATACTATAATCCTTTCTATATTTAAGTTTATTTATTATACTGTTGGTGGTGGTGTTGAGCTTCCACCTGTTCCTGTTCCAGAACTTACAGGTGTTACATTTATTATATCTACTAGTCCTGTTTCACTATTAAGGTTTACTACTATTCTGTATCTAGTTCTTGTAGAAAGGTCTGCTATTGTTTCTGATGTTGGTTCTTGTCCATTTATAGTAAATGTTACAGTTGTACTTTCGTCATGAGTAGCATTACTACTTATAACTGTATTATATAATGCTCTTACATCTGATGCTGTTTTATTTGTTCCATTATAATTATTAAATTGTGCATTAAATGATTGTTTTTGGGCTGCATCCATTTGGCTTACCATTTCTCCTTGAACATTACTTGTTGAGTTCATTACTAAAATTCCTACACTTATTAATAAAATTGAAATTAAAATCGCTCCTGCTATTATTAGAGCTTTTGATGCGTTTTCCATAAAATTTCCTCCCTTTAACTTTTGTATATTTATTTTATTCTTAACATTATCAAAGAGTATAATGTCAATATTAAAATCTAAATTAAATCACATTTCTAGTTGTTTTACTGTTATTTTGTTTACTCTTTTTTGTTTGTTATATTCTATATTTGAACATTCAAATGTTGTTAATCCAAAATTTGAAATGAAAGTATTTAATCCTGCTTTTTCTAATGTTTCCATTGGATAAGTTTTTTCTTCTATTTTTCCTTCTTCATTTTTTGATAGTAATATAATTTGTACTTTCATTGAATTTTCATCATTTTCTTCATAAAGCCCTTGTTCATTTTTAGTTACATTATGATTTGTATTATTTTCTCTTGCACTATTAATTATTGTAAGTACATCTGCACCATACATTATTTTTCCTTTAAATCTTTCAAATTGTGAATTAAAACTTGCTATTTCCTTTTCTTTTGCCCTATTACCATTAATTCCTACAACAATTATGACTAATGCAATAATTGTTACCAAAATTATAGAAAAAACAATTTTTTTCATTATATTACCCTTTCTTTATTATAGCACTTGTGCCTTTATTTTGCAATATTTTTATAATATTCTCTACAATTCTAACTTATAAACTTAGTAATAATTTATTTTACTTCAAAATATTTTTCATATTCAGCATCATTTGCTATATATCTAAAAGCAATTTTTATAATTTTTCCTTCTATCTTTTCATAAGAATTTTCTGTAATTTTTATAGTATAAATTCGATTGTTTTTACTTAAATTATCTACTTTCCAAGAATCATTCAAAAAGTCTTCCACTGCCACAGTACTATTAGGATTTAAGTATATCTCTCGTAATTTATCTAGTCCATTTCCTACATAATTTTGAAATTCCATTGTTATGCTATATGTTTCATTGTTTTTGTTCCATTCTGTAATATAATTAAATATTTTTGCAACTTCTTGTGCTGTTAGAGGTTTATCAGCATATTTTTCAAATTGTGCATTAAATTCTAATATATTTTCACGGTCTATCTGCTCTTGATGTATTCTTCCTGTTTCTGAGACTACCATCATCTCATAAGCAAATAGTCCTGCAACCAGTAATCCTATTAATATTCCTGCTGCCATTATCAAAGCTTTTGATGCATTTTCCATTTATTTTCCTCCAAGTAACTTATTATTTATACTGAGTAAATGTCATACTATTTACTCTTCCAAATTCATTGTATGTTACTCCTTTACATTGAAAAGTCATTCTTTTAAATTCAGCTGCTGGATAGTATGTTACTTTATATCTACTTTTATCACTATTATACTCCATTACAGAAGTATTACTTTGATTAATTATTCCTTCGTCTGTTTCTATACTTCCTCCATCAATCAATATATATTTGATTATATCTTTATAGTCTTTTGATACTTTAAAACTATTTATACCACTTGTTGTTCCTGGTTTAAATATTGTTTTTTCAGTATCTCTTCCATCTTTTTCATAAGTTCCATTTGGCATTCTTTTATAGTTTTCTATTCTAACATAAAGAGGCTTCTTTAGATTTACATTAATATCTACATAATATTCATTGTCTATTTCACTGACATAATCTCCGTTTTTTTTGTAAAATACTTGATTTTTCATGTTATTATCTACTGCTTTATTTATAACACTTATAACATCTGATCCATACATTAATTTCTTATTATAGCTTTCAAATCCTTGATTGAATGCTTGTAATTCTTCTTGTGTATAGTCAGTTTCTGTTATACTTTTAAATTTACTAATTTGCGAGAACATAAAGTAGAATATAGAAATTGTAAGCATTCCTACTAATATTCCTCCAGCCATTAATAAAAACTTTGATGCATTCTCCATATATTCTGTGCCTCCTCTTTTGTTTTACATCATTGCAGACATTGCGTCAAATGACTCTGTCATACTCATTAAACCTATTGCAACTAATGGCACTATTAAGTATCCTACAAATAGTACTACCATTGGTGCAAATCCTATTCCTTTTCCTATCATTCCTTTTCTTGAAATTAATTTTTCATTTGATGCTTTTCTTTTTTCTTGATAATATTCTCTTTCTGTGTCTAATTCATCAAAGGCTTCTCTTATAGGTATTTTTTCTACTGCTGCTTGTAGACTTTCTACTATTGTTATTAATGGTTGGTATGTTATGTCATTTTTAAGTTCTTCTAACGCTTCCCATGCTCCACTTTCGTAGTTATTAACACATTTGGTTATAGGTTCTTTGAAAATATTTGCATATCTTTCTAGCCATTCTAGTATCATTTCTACATTTACTCTTTCTATTTTCATAAGCATTACTATAATTGTTTGATATTGCATTACTTCGTCTTCCATTTCTAGCTGTCTTAAAATCTTTTGGAAATATAGAATCCATGTTGGCGCCATATATCCTGCTGCTGACAATAATAATGCTATAAGTACTTCAAACCATTTTATATATTCACTATTTACTGTTTGTAATTTTGTATAAACATCTTCTGCTTCTGCTTTTATTTCATCATCTGTTGCTTCCTTATACTCTGGAGAGTATTTCATCTTTATTTCTATTTTTTCAATAGTTACATCTTTTTCATCTTTAAACATATCTAGAAATACATTTTGCCTTCTAGTTACTTCCATAGCCTCTTCTTCTTGTTTAGCTGACATTGAAATTAAGTTGTAACTTGTTGTTGGTTCTTCATATACATAATTAATTGCTGTTTTATGTAATGCATTCATAAAAAACATGGAAATCCCAAATACTAAAACTGTTAAACATATTTTATTTATGTATATCCATTCCATTTTGTCTTTAGATGCTGCATCTTTTAATAGTATAGTTAGATTTTTGTATGGTCTTGTTCCTTTTTTAGGAATAAACAAGTCTATAAATTTCTTTATAATAGGAATTTTATATAATTTTGATTGCCAAGGGTTTTGTGTATTTTTTGCATTTGTATTTGATGTTGTATCTTTTACTTTTCTAATTAGCAAATAACATACAAATGTTAATACTATAATCATCATTTGTACTATTAATCCTAGTTTTCCACTATAAAAACTATTTGTAAATCCAAAGTTTGAAACTGCCCAATTTTTTAGTGTTTCTATAAATAATATTGGTACTATTGAAATTACTGATAAACTTTGGAATACATAGTCTAGTTTATCTCTTTTTAATATTTCTATTTGCATTTCTTGTGTTATATTATTTAAGTTTTTTAAATATAATGATGCTCCTGCATCTGTTTTTCTGTCTCCAAATTCTCTTGTTAAGTATGATATTCCTGCAAATTCTTTTAAGAAACTATTTGGTGCTATGTCATAATATTTTTCTAGTTCTTCTTCTGGATCATCTGATATAAGTATTTCATATATCTTTTCTCCTTGTCTAGATACTTCTAGCTCATCATCCTGAGATGCTTGATAAATTGCTTCTTCTACCATGTTATATTCATGGTATGCATGTCTTACTTCTGAAAAGAATTCTACTTGTTCTTTTAAAAGCTTAGAGTCAAGCTTACTTACCATTCCATCTATTATAGTTTCTATCATAAATATTTCAAATATTAATAATATTCCTAAAAGAAGTTTGTTTGAGTGTGCCATTACTATTATTAATATTGTTAATGGTATTATTACTAATAGTGCTTTTGTAAGTATTGATGATGCTTGTCTTCTTGTTTGATATTCATCTTGTATACTTATTATTTCTAGTCTTCTTCTTAGTTTTAATAAATATCTTTTTATTCCTGGTACTTTTACGTATATCATATATAATTTCTGGTATAGTATATCTGATGAAAATTTATTAGTTTTTGTACCTTGCCTTAGTTCTCTTAAGTATTTTCTTTCACCTTTATTTAATGCCTTATTTATTAGTATATATGCTATAACTATAGCTATAAGTGCAACTACTGATCCACCCATCAAATATAGAACTATCTGATTATTTGGCATACTTTAAAGCACCTCCTTTGTCTGATTTTTTCTTTGTATAAAAATCAATTTTATAAAATTTACTACTCTTTTGATTGTGTCTTTTTTCTGGTTGTAGTTTTTTTAGTTGCAGTTTTTTTGGTTGTTGTTTTAGTTGTAGCTTTTGCTGTTGTCTTTGATACTTTTGGATTTTCTTCTATTGGTACAACTCCTGCATATCCATCTTTTACTCTAACTCCCCAATTTTCTTCTACAAATTGGTCAAAAGCTTCTATATCACTATCATCCATGTTGTTTCTAATTTCCATTAAGTTTGTATCTGATATTTTATTTGTTATTACATATGTATCATCAATATATTCCATTATATTGATATATTTATATGTTTCTCTGTCTGTTATTTTTGAAAAATAACGTGTTGCATTATCCATAAATTTGTCTAATTTTCCTTCAAGTGTTTTTTCATTTCTATGATCATATGTATATTCATTTTTATTTTCTATTGGTACACATTCTGTTATTCTTTCTATGTATCTTCTTCCTCTAAAGTCTTTTACTAAGTGTATATCAAAGTTAAGTACTTGGATAACTTGTTCTTCTGCTGTTTTTTCGTCTTTAAATACTCCTGTTCTTAACATTGAGTTTCTAAGTGCTGTTACTAAGTTAGGAAAAGTTTTAGCATGGTGGGTAAATAATGTAAATTTTGATGCTACTTGGGCTGCTTGTATCATCCATGCAGCTACGGGGTCTGTTGCAACCTCTCCAATGATATTTACCGAACCATCAGTTTTCTTTTGAACGTCCAAACCTTCTTGTCCTGAAACTGTTTCTGTTTCTCTAAATGATAGTATATTTCTTGTTGGATATATTTTTCTTAAGTGTAACTCAAATGCAACCTCTTGAACCCTTATGTTCATTGTTTCATATATGTTTTCTATCATTGCCATAAGCATTGTTGTTTTACCACAACCTTGCTCTCCTGTAAGTGATATGATTCTTGCTCCTTTTACTAAGAATTTTAATAAGTCTATTGCTTTTTCTTTTCCTTCTGCTGTTATTATTTGTTCTAAAGTTGCACGTTTTACATCAAATTTTCTTACGAAAAATGCCCATGTCTCAGAAAATGATGGTCTAACAACAACGACACGTGAACCATCTTTCATTTCATTTATTTTATATCCATTTGAGTCTGATAATTGTCCTGGGTTATTGTATTTATATATGTTTTGACATACTCTTTTTAATTCGCTTTCTGCTCCAAAACTTAAAAATGCTAATCTTATTGATTTACCTTGGAAGAATATCCATATACTATCACATGCTCTTGGTACTTTGTTTTCTAGTATTTGGTCTAAGTAATCTCCATCTGTTTGTGCAACTTGACTTAAAAAGCTTTCTGGAAGTCCTGATACTCCTCCTGATACTCCATCTATATTCATGTCTCTTACTTCGTCTATACTGCTATATCCTTTATATGATTGGTATATTCTTTGTACTACTACATTTAATTTGTCATGAAAACTTAAAACTATATTTTCTTTTTCATATATCTCTTCTATTTCTTCTGCTGTTATAACATATGAAGGTTTTGTTTCTCCTGAAATATATTTTAGTGCTGCTAAATTATATTTTTTTATAAATTCTGTTAAAGCTTCATATCCAAATTGTTGTTTATATACATATATTAATATATCGAATTTATCTTGGGCTGTTAATAAAGATGGAATGTCAAATGGAATCGCTTTTGATATATTTGTCTCGTCTGTTCCATATTCTTTAGATAATAGATCATATATCAATTCTTTAACATATTTCTTATCATTAACATCTCCATATGTACAACCTTTTAATGCTTTCTTTAATTCGTATTTTTTGTTTTTTCTTCTTTTAAGTTCTTCTTCTGATAGTCCTATATCATAAAGGTTTATTTTAGTTATTTCATCAAGTCTTCTCTTTACAAACGCTGTCATCATTTCAATTGTATATGTCTTATCATCTTGTTCGACTTCTTCTTCAACTTCTTCTTTTTTTCTTGCCAATAATATTCTGACAACTATGAAACCTGCCAATAATAGTACTAATATAATTGCTAGCGCATTCATTAAATTCATAGTAGGATTCCTCCGTTTCTAGTTTATAAAAACCTTACTCACCAACATAATAGAAGATTGCTGGTAAGTATTCGAGAATCTTGTTGTTCCACAATTAAATTCTCATTTGTAATTCTTGCATTTTGTAAATAAGAGCTTCTTCAGCTCTTTTTAATTCGCTTACGAAAAAAGCTGTTCTATCTTGTGTATCTTCTAGCTTTCTTATTCTAGGATTTAAAAACAATTCTGCTGCTGTTCCTTCTTCCACTGCTTCTGCATAAAGATGATTATATGGAACTGATAATAATTCTTTTTTTTCTCCTAGATACTTTGTTGCATTTTTTGTTGTGTATTTAGCATCTCTATCATATCTATTTATTAATGCCATTGTTTTTTTAGAGCCAAATAGTTCCTTCTCTTTTTCTTTAAGTTCTGCATATCTATCAAATTCTGATATCTTTTGTTCAAGATTTATTACTATAATGTTAGACATTTTAAGTATTTCTCTTGTTGTTGGATGTTCTAGTCCCTTATTTAAGTCAACAAAAACTATATCATAATATTGTCTTGCTACATTTAATATTTGTTTTATTGAAGTATATACTTTATTATAATCTATCTTCTCATCTTCTCTATCTCTTGGTCCTGCCAATATCTCTAGCCTTTGCTTGAATATCATTCTTGTATAGTTTGGCACTATGTCTGCTGTAAGTCTATTTGATAATGCTAATTTTGACATTCCCTCAAGTCCTGATTCTAAGTCCATAGTATTTCTATTGCTAGTAAGTTTATTTACTGTTTTTATCATTTCATTAAAACCAAATGCTTGCATTGTAACTTGATCATTATATTCTGTTGATACTAATAATATTTTATAGTTATGTTCTATTGCCATATGTGTTGCAATAGCTAATGCAGAATGAGTTTGTCCTATTTTTCCTGTATTGTTATTCCAAAATGAAATAATTGTCATCTTTTATACTTCCTTTTCTAAATTTTTTATAATTTTTGAAATCTCTTTTGGTGTGATTTCTCCTTCTAAAATATTTTGAATCAAATATTGCAAACTATCTTTGTAATGGTCACTTAGTCTTTTTATTTTTATTCTTGATATTATTTGATTTTCTACTGTAACACTGTAATTTCCAAGTTCTATCGGAAAGTTTATAATGTTTTTATCCCACTTTATTTTATATCCTAATGATAAATAGTCCAAATATTCATTTTCTTCTTTTAACATACTTTTTGAAAATAATACTTTTATAAGTTTTATTGGAACAGTGCAAGCACTTAATATTTCTAACCCTCTTTTTAGTGAATATAGATCAAAAGCTGTTACAAAGCAATTATTATCATTTTTCATTGCATTGAAGCTCTGAAACATTTCTGGAGAATCTATATCTAAAATTGCTATATCATAGTCAAGTGGTTTATCTTCATATCCCAAATATTCTTTTATTTCATTCATATTCTTAAATCCAACAGCTACATCAAATCCTTCAAATTCTGTTACATAAGTTCTTGTAGGATTAATTGCTGGCACAACATATTTTGCTTTTTGATTTACTGTTGCATCTATTAGTATTACTTTCTTCTTTGCTAATGTAAGAATTCTTGATACATATAATACTAAGTCTATTTTATCATATCCTCCTAAAAAGCCTATTGTTTTCATATTTCTGCTTACATTTCCTTTCTATAATATTTAAAAAAGTTCATTCATTACTTTTACTGAGGCTGTTAAAATTTACTTTTCACAACCTCAGTATACAAGCATTTTATAATATTCTTTTAATATGTTCCTAATGAATCAACATATTGTTGTCTTGCACTTTGTTGTTTTTGTATTTCTTCTGCTACTTTATCTTGTACATTTGATATTGCATCTCCTGCAAAGCCATTTATCGCTGAATTGATTGTATTGTTTCTTTGTGCTCTTGCTAAATCAGTATATCTTGCTGCTAATGCGTTTCTTGCTGTTCCTGCTATATTAGGATCTGCATCCATTAAATTCATTATTGAAGATGAAACTACATAAGTTGGTATTGTTGATTCTTGTGTTCCTGCATCTGTATATGTTGTAGCATATAAAAGTGATCCTTCCATTATATACGCCTCTACTATTGCATTACTCATTGTTAATATTTCATCTTCTCTTACTTTTATCCATATTGTATTAGAATTTGATTGTTCTATATATTTTTTTGATATTACAATATAATCTTCTCCTGATGGAAGTCTTAATCTTATATCTACTGAATCTCCAGTTCTTAAGTTAGTTGGTAATATTATCATATTATATTCTTGTAATCTTACATCTGCTGTATCTGGTTTTCCTTCTATATTAACCATATCTGTAGTTAATATAGTTCCAGCTTCAAGACCTATCTTTGCAGTTGTAATATCTGTTATGTAAGTTCCAAAATTTTCTGAAGTTATTGCATTATTTGGTGCAACTGTACTATCTACTTTTTTTGTTGTAAGACTTTCACTAACTCCTCCTCCTGATGTAATGTCTTTACTTACTACATAAACATTTTTATATACTATTGCTGCTTGCTCTTTCTTTATTTTTCCTAATTGAAGTATTAAAAATACTATAACTATACCTGTTAATATTAAAGTTAAAAACATACCTAATAAAAATGATGTTCTTGCTTTCTTTTGCATTGGATTCATTGCCATATCTTATTTCCTCCTCATATATTCTTACTTTTTGGCAGAATATTTTATCTTATGATTAATTATACTATAATTGTACATGATATACAATATTTTATCGTTTTTGTAATACATTTGTAAATCATTTGTAACATTTATGTAATGTTATTCTTGTTTTTTAATACATACTCATTAATTGCTTCTGCAACTCCATTTGAGTTATTATCTGCTACTACTATTTTGCCTAGATTTCGATTTGATAATGCACTATTTCCCATAACTATTCCGAAGTCCTGCATTTTCAATCATATCTAAATCATTTACATTATCTCCTATTGCTACAATTTCTTTTTGTTCTATTCCAATAGTTTTTGATAGTTTTTCTATAGCATTCCATTTATTTACATTTTCTTTTGTAATTTCAGTATAAAAATACTGTATTTCCGTTTTTTCTGTTCCTTCTTTAATGATTTTTCTTGACATATTAGATACTTCTAATATATTTATACCTTTAATTTCTTCAAGTTTTCTTGTTATTCCTGTAAATATAATTTTTGAACTATCACTTATTGTTATTTTTGTAGTTTCTCCTACATCATTTTCTTTAATATATTTTTCTACATCTTCTACTATATTTATTTTTGTTTTTTTGTTTTCAGCTTTTTTACTATTTTCATAGTAATAATACATTAAATTATAATTTAATGACTTAGATATTATATATTTTTCTGTGTTTATTGTGTAATATATACTATTTTCTTCACAAATCTTTATAATTTTTTGTACTTTTTCTTTTGGTATACATTGATTATATAAAATATCTTGTTTTTTTAAATCATAAATTAAAGCTCCATTTCCAGATATTATATAATTATTTGCACCTATTTCTTCTGCAATACTAAGAACTGATGTTGACATTCTTCCTGATGTTAATACTATTTCTATTCCTAATTTTTTTGCTTTTTCTATGGCTTTTATGTTTTCCTCTGAAACTTCTCCATATGAATTTAGAAGTGTTCCATCTAAGTCTATTGCTATTAATTTATACATCGCTTCCTCCATTTTTTGTATTATACCATTCAAAAAATTTTCTTTCAACAAATTTTCACATATTGATTATTTTTTCATTAAAATTCTACTATATATCCTATTTTTTATTCTTATTTTCTTATTAAATTTACTTTTAATAAAGAAAATTTAAAATTTACAAAAATTTCTTGTTTATTTATTTGTTTTTTGCACATTCTATATATTGAAAAACGAAGTACATTATTTTTGTTTTTCAATAATATACAAAATAAATCAACTTTCCTAGGAGGTGAATTAAGAAATGGCAACATCAAACAGCAATAGAAAAGTAGTTCCAGAAGCTATGGACGCTTTAGATAAGTTCAAATATGAAGTAGCTAGTGATATTGCTGTCAAAAATATATTTAAGTCAGCTCTAGGAACGTAAGTGACGTAGAGATGACTTATGCAGTGGAGCAGAATGCGACACTGCAATCATTTGACACAATTATCTACTAGCTACTTTTTTTATTTATGCTATTTTTTTATTAACTTCTTTCATTTCATTTAGTCCATCAAATTTAAAATAAATGTTTATTTCTTTGTTTTCAGATATTGTAATCTTTTCTATTAGTTCATTTAGTAATTGTTTTGTAGGTTTTTCCAAGGATAAGAACTCTTTTGCTAATTTTTCTATTTTTAATGTATCATCTACATGTACATCTTGATTACTTATAAATGCTATTAATTCTTCTTTTTCTTTTACTAACTTATCTCTATCCTTTGTGAAATCTGCTACTAATGCTATATAATCATTTTCACTAACTACACCTTTTACTTTGTCCATATATAGATTTTTAATGTATAATCCAATATCTGTTATTTTTTGTTCTAATGTTTCTAATCTTTTTTCATTGTTCATTTGTTTTAGTTCTTGCATCTTTCTTCGCTTTGCCATACTTATTAGCTCATCTGCTAAGTTTTCATTTACATATTTTGTGCATACATGTTTAATATGTTTTATCAAAACTTCTTCAAGCTTTGGAATACTATTTGAGTGTCTTGTACATACATCACTATATAATCTTGAATAACTATAACAAATAGTCGTGTATCTATATTCGCCATATCTTTTTAATGCATAATTTGAATATGTTACATTTAGCCTTGCTCCACATTCTGCACAGTATAGTAAACCTTTAAATAGATAATCATGCTTGGTGCCTTTAAAAGATTTGTTTTTCTTTAATATGCTTTGAACAACATTAAAGTCATCTTCGTCAATTATTGCTTCATGTGTTCCTTTGCAAATATATCTTTCTTCTTCTGGTACTGTTATTCTTCTTTTTGATTTATAGTTTATTTTTCTTCTTTTAAATTGTACAAGTTCTCCTAAGTAAACTCTGTTGTCTAGTATTCTTCTAATTGTTGTTTGTTTCCAAGAACCATATAATGCTGTTTTTCTTGTTTTCCCAATATCTCTTGATTCTCCTGGAACAGGTATTCCGTCTTTTGTTAAAATTTGTGCTATTTTAGTTAGTCCATTTCCTTCAAGATATAGTCTAAATACTCTTTTTACAACTTCTGCTTCTTTTTCATTTATGATTAAATGAAATTTATTATTTGGATCTTTTTGATACCCATATGGTGCTGTTACTCCTAAAAAGTTTCCTGCTTTTCTTCTTTCTGTTAATGAACTTCTTATTTTTTTAGAAATATCTCTTACATACATATCATTTATAACTCCCTTAAATGGAGCCATATCATTCATTCCCGAATCAATATAAGTATCAATATTGTCAAGTAATGCAATATATCTTACATTATGTTCAGGAAAGTATATTTCTGTGTAATGTCCTACTCCTAATCTTTCCCTCCCAAGTCTTGATAAATCTTTTGTAATTACTGTGTCAATTATCCCTGCCTCTATATCTTCTATCATTTCTTTGAATTTTGGTCTATCAAAATTTGTTCCTGTCCATCCATCATCAACATATTCTTTTACAATGAAAAAATTTTCTTGCTCTGATACATATCTTTTTAGTATCTCTCTTTGATTTGTTACACTAGAACTTTCTTCCTTATCTCCATCCTCTCTTGAGAGCCTTATATATAGCCCTACTCTAAAACTTTTTGTCCTCTGATTGCTTATTGGTAAATTCATATTCCACATCCTTTCATACATACAAAGTTCGGAAAAGAATTAGTATATTGCTAGGCAGACAAAATTAAAATCAATGAGGCGTGCTCTTGCACGTTGATTTGATTTTAATTGCAGTCTAACGAAGCAAGATGCTGATTATCTTTCGAACTTTCCCTCTAAGCAATCGCCTGATATAATTATACCATAACTTGCTAATTTTGGGTCAAGTTTTTGCATAATTTTAGACGATTTTTTACATTATTTTTCCTTCAGCCTTCAAAGACATTTCAAATGCTTTTTTTAGTATCTCATTTACATTTGTTTTAGAGTTTTTATCAAAGATGTAATTTACCTTATATTCTTCTTTTGTAGTTTCCTTTTTACCATTATTCATAAGTTATCACCTGCTCTTATTATTCCCTGCCTAACAAGGAATATATACATTTATTGGTAAAACATCTTAAAAACGTAATCAAAAAGGAACATGACTTTTAATCACATTCCTACATTTAACTTATTTAGTTCATTTTTTGCTAACACTTTTTATACATAACTATATATATGCAAAATATAATCTTGCATATATATAGTTATGTATAAAAGTTCTTACAGGACAATGTTTTGCCTTGCATTTGGTTAAATTATGTATCACATTTTTTATACATGAAATTATATTAAAGCAACCTGCTTATTGCTTTGAATGGTATTATAATATCACCCTCTAGGTCGTTTGTCAATTGAAATTGAACATTTTTGTTAAATTACTTATTTTACAAAATATTGAATTAAATTTGTTGCTTGTAATATATTAATTATCGCTACAATTGCTGCTAGTGTTTCTGATATAACTAACACAACATCTTTGATTAATTCCCATGTAATAATCTTCTGATTATTTCTATTTAAATTAATAATTGAATAACCTATTTCTAAAATTCCTCTTGAAGAACCATATAATCCTAATATCAAAAATAAAAAATTTATAATATTAGCATACCAGATGTTGAAATTAGTATATATGAGCCACCAAATTAGTAGGAATACTACTCCTAAAATCAAATCAGATATACCTTGTATTTGTTTTTTCGTTTTATTCTTTCTTAAATTTGATATTTCAAGACATAATCCTATTCCTCCAATTACAATAAATATCCATTTTACAATATTTGATATAAGTGATATCCCAAAATAATCATTATTATATGCTAAAAATGTTCCTATACCAATAAATGCAATCACAATCGAAAAACCATTTATACTACTATCTATATTTTCTGAAAATTTCACGTTTTTCTTATTATTTCCTATTTCCATTCTTTCTCCATTTCCTATTTATTGTCAATCATATCATAAAAAACATCTTCTGATATAATTTCAATATCTTGTCCTTTTAATTTCAACTCTTCTGCTTTCTTTTGTTTTGAACTTTTTCCGTCTTTTATAGTCTTACAATAATCATTATTTCCTAAAATAAGATAATTCGTCTTACTAGTTACTCCATCTCCACATATCCCACCTAGATTAACGACTATCTGCATAGCCTCTTTTCTCGGCATTCTTTCTAATGCCCCTGTAAAAACGCATACTTTTTGATAAAGTAGATTATCTACATCAAACTCATTAACATCAGCAATTATATCTTTTGCTTTTAATTTATCTTGGTTTTTATAATGCTTTTGAAAACTTCTTTTAAATTCTTCAATATCTTCATGTTTCTTTAACATTTCCTTTAAATCATTAAATATCTGATTTGTTAATTCACAATCATTTAAAGCTCTATGATAATCTCTGTTTGTTCTATTAAAATATTCTGTTAAATCATCTAATCTATGATGTTTCAAGCCTGGCAATAACTTTCTAGCCAGCCTTAATGTGTCAACAAAATTATTTTTTAATGGCTTACCCAATATTTGCATATAATTGTCATATAAAAAATTAATATCAAAATTCACATTATGTCCTACTATTATACTATTCCCAATAAAAGAATCAAAATCTTTTAGTATATCCTCTAGTATAGGAGCTCCACTTAACATATCATTAGATATTCCTGTCAATTGTTCAATATATGAGTCTATCTTATCTTTTGGATTTATAAGTGTTGTAAAAGAATCAATTATATCATTTTTTTCCACTTTTATTGCACTAATCTCGATTATCTCATCATAATTTGGATCAAATCCTGTTGTTTCTATATCAATTACAACATAATTATTAGGGAAATCAATTAGGCTATTTCCTTTTTCTTCTCTTTTTCTAATATTCATTATAGCTTCCATCATACTTATTCTCCTCTTCAAAAACATAATTCACATATATGTTATTATTAGCTGATATAATTTTACAACAAATTACATTCTTTTACAATAATAAAACGATAATATCACTTGATACTATCATTAAAAATTTTATTTCTTTATACTTTTCAATATTAATCTTACTGTTTCTTGGAATCCTACTTCATAGTATTTTCGAATGGAAAGTAAAAATTTTGCACTTTAATTTTTATTTCATCTACCACTTTTTCGATTAGATTTCTATATTCTTTGATAGTATTATCTTGTAAATCGACTTGTTTTTGCTGTTCAAATCTTTTTTTATAACTCTTATTTATTCTTTTTAATGCTTTTTCCGAATATATTCCATTGTTATGCACTAAGCAATTTCTCTCTACTGCAAAAATATAAATCTTTTCCTTAAAATCATCAAAATTCATCTCTAAATATTGATATATTTTCTGTAATTTATTCATAATATTTCCAAATCTTGTATTTAATAATTCATCTACTATTTTTTCGATTAAGTCACTTGCATTATCTGTTTCATCAATATCATTATAGGTTATCTTTACTTCTTGTTCAGCTATAAAAGATTTATCATACATAGCAATTGCTTTAAAAAATTCTGTACAAAAACTATCAAATATAGTATACAAATATATAATAAGCATTTTATTTTTTGTTTCTTTTGTCTTTATAAATGTATCTACTAAATTTAATATAATATCGTTTTCTTTAATTTCTTCAAAACTATATTTATTTAGTACATTAATTTCCTGTTGTATTACTTTATATTCTTCTTCGTCATTATAACTTAAAGCACAAATCTCATTAAGTTTCTCTTGGTTTACATTTTCCAAAAAATCATTAAATATTTCTTTTTCTCTCAAATCTAATTCATTTATATTTACTATACCTATCTTATTTTCAAGCGGTTTTGTAATTAAGTCTATATCATTTAAGTTATTGTCTAGTTCTTCCCATAATCTATAAAATTCATAATCAATTCCCCAATCATAGAAATCTCTATCTTTAAAATATTTTCCTTCATAGAAATTCTGTTTCATTTTCTCACATCCTATTTTAATTATAACATATCGTTTTTATATAATTCAATGTTTTAGGAGCTTTAAGAGTAATTTAGTTATGTATCTTAAATTTCTTTTCAAAGAAATTTGCAGGAAGAGGGAAACCACCTGTATCCCACAAACTACCTAAAAGCGTGGCTTTTAGCAGGGTACTCTTCAAGAATCGAGTGGTCATCTAGACGTCTCCTTATTAATGCTATATTGCTCCATAATTATCCACATATTAGAAAAAGGATATCTTTCTTCAATATCCTTTTTACTTATTATTAACTTTACTGTTTACTTTTTATTATAGCTATCCAAGAAGTCTTTTATCGATATATTAACTAATCTAGTTACACTTATTCCTGTTTCGCATTTTATTTTTTCTAATTTTTCAATATTACTTTTTCTCATCATAATACTAC
This sequence comes from uncultured Clostridium sp., assembly GCA_947572545.1. Taxonomy (GTDB): domain Bacteria; phylum Bacillota; class Clostridia; order TANB77; family CAG-508; genus JAAWPK01. Next base: position 17,336 of record CANPCK010000009.1, read on the forward strand.
GATATATTGTAATTTCATACTGTGGCTTTTCATAATATTTCATTTTTGTTTTATTCTTTAGTAATTCTTCTATACAAATATTTACCAAATCACTAAGTGTATTTTCAAAGTCATTATCTGCTATTTCTTTTAATCTTGTATATAATTTATCTTCCAAATTTATACTTTTTTGAATTGTATAATTACCTTTTTTATATAGTCTATCAATCGTTTCCATACCTTGATACCTCGCTTTTTATTCCCCAGTTAGTAATTTTGCCACATCTTTTATTGCTGTTACATAGTAATGATTATAGTATATTCCATGTTCATTATTGAAAGCAGTTATATACTCTTCTAATACTTTCATTACTTGTTTTAATTTTGATTCATCTTTTATACTTTCTTTTAGTTCTTTTTCAAACTTGCAATAAGCATCTTTCCTTTCTTTTCTTGCTTCTTGTATTTCTTCGTGAAATACAGAGTTTTTTATAGTTATTGAGTTCTCTCTATATTCAGCAATAAATTTTAACACCTCACTTTCTGTCATTTCTAATACTTGCTTTTTTGTACTTTTCTCCATACTACTTTTCCTCCTCTTTTAGGTTGTGTGTGATGTTAACTCTGTAGAAATACGTTGTCAACTCTTTTTTACATCTTCTGAAACCAGAAGGAGTGAGCTGAAAGCGAAATGGCGTAATAATCCCAATTGTTCAAAATTGGAATTATTATTTTGTATGAAACCGTCAGTCGTTCGCCTTGCTTCATAGCAGTCTAATATGTAGAATAATTTTCTACTATAAATGTTGTTATATTATAACTTTGTTTATACTTGTTCAAACTTTTTGCATTTATAAATCCACATCCAAGTATCCTCCTGCACTCTTTATTTATTGTGAGTCTATGTCAAAAAATCTCACTTTCATATATATTGCAAATAGACTTTTTACAATACTACGAATGTATTTTATTGCATCGGCTCATCACACCTATCACTTTTTTAATGAGTTTACGGCATCTCTCATTTAAAAAAGCACCTATAAAATTTTAGTTTTATAAATGCCTTTTTCTTATTTAATTTAGCTTTTTTCTCAAATTTCTTTTAAAAAAAGAAATTTGCAGGATCAGGGAGTCCACCCGTTTCCCGTAAACTACCTAAAAGCGTGACTTTTAGCGGTGCACTCTTTAGAAACCAAGTGCACTTTTGTGTGCCTCCTAATTGTAACTTTCTTTAGTCTTATGCCTTATATTAATTAGCGTTCTTAACTTATAGTTTCTTCGCACTACGTTCAATTCTGTGGCTCTTTATTATTTTTTTAAAGTAGTTTTACGTTTAAAAAGTAAACAAAAAAAGAACACCAAACTTTTACATTTAGTATTCTAATATTTATATTAATCCTTTTGAATATTTTTTCTTCCATTATTTCTTTCTATTTAATTTATATCTTCTATTTTTGTTTGCTCCTTCCAATAAGATTATCTCCCTAGAAACTAAATTTCTCAATATAGTTTTAGATTTTGTGTCCTTTATATTACACACGTCTTGTAATACTTTATTCGTTATATACTCATTATTTTTTAAGTATTCAATTATAAATTTTTCAATATCAGTATTATTTATCGGCAATTTATCGGCGATTATCGGCGATTTATCGGCGGTTATTTCAGACTTACGATTATAATTTTCATTCATTAAAGTAACTATAAAATCAGTCCTATTTGAGAAAAATTTTATTTTTTCCATATCCCCGAATAGCTTCATATATTTTCTTAAATCCACTTCCTCTTCTTTCCATAAAATCTAATCTTTGAAATACATCGGCTATTATTGGATTTCTTCTTTTTGATGGAATATTTAAAATATCCTCGTTTTGTATAATGCTTCCATCATACATTCCACCAGGAGATGATATTTCTAATCTGTCATCATAGATATCAATATGAATTTCTGCTCCTATTATGTCATACATTCTATGTATTAGTGCATTTACAAGTACCTCAGTAATAACTCTTTCATTATAATCATAATATTCTACTCTTGTTCTAGGTAATTTTTTCCAAGCTTTTGTATTATGATTCTTTATAAAATTGAATCCATTTTCTAAAAGCATAATCAAGTTCCCACTATATTCTCTATCATCTACTGCATCTTCAAATATTGATGTTTTGTCTAATCCATTCCATCTTGTACAAAATATTCTTGATTGTAATAATGGACATTGATCTGAAAATAGTACTCCTGCATAAGTTAGTTTTCTACTATCATCCATTAGTCCAAATGATATAAAATCACTTTCTTCTAACTTTTTACCTGTTTTTTGTAAATATGTTGCTTTGAATAGTGTAAAACTTAAATCTTCAAAATTATATTTAGATATTCCTGCATCATAAGTTATTTTTTCTCCTTTGGCAACTAACTCACTAATAATATATGTTGGTGCATTTACACTTTCATTCCCTATTCTTACAAAAACAATTTTATTTCCATCGCCTACATAATAGTATGGTGTTTTAGTTCCTTGCTTTACTTCTAGTCTAATAACATTTTTACCATCTTGTGTAATTACCGCAATATTAAAATTTGCAAGCGGTTCTATTCTAGATTTAATTAGTTCACTTATTTTTTCTACATCTCCTTGTGTATCTTCTAACCCAACTATTTCTCTATCATTATTAACTCCAAAATATATTGTTCCACCTATCCCATTACTAAATGCAGATACTGTTTTTAGCCAACTTTTTGGTTTTTTCAATTCCAAATTTTCTTTAAATTCTATTTCCGTCGTCTCCGCTACTAAGTTTATTGATAATTTTTGCATATTTATTACCTCTATTTCATTTTACTTTTTTCTTCTTATTATATTTTTCTAGTATTACTGCTACTAAGCCTAGAATAATTACTGTAACACCTATAAGCATATAATATGTATTTTGTTTATTTTCATTGTTCTCATTCACTTGATTATCAATGTTTTCTTGTCCTATATTATTATTTTCTACTTTATCGCTCCAAATTCCTATCTTTTCTTCTTTTGCTTTTTCTTCCTGTTCTTGAAGTATCCATGCATATTTATAGTTATATTGCAACATATAGGTCGTTGCTAGTCCATTTTTTATCAATTTTTCTTGCAATAATATGCCATCTACCCAAATCCACGCTAAATGTCTTTCGTATTTGTCCTTTTCCGATGAGTTAGAATCATATTCTATTTCTATTTTCTTTGCATTCTCCAGTATTTCTTTTGTAAAATTGCTAGCCTCTTTTCCATAAAATTCTTCTCCCTTCGTAGGATGCACAGTTTCTGGAGTGTCTATTCCTAAAAATCTTACTGTTATTTTTTCTCCATTTAGTTCAAATTTTGCAGTGTCTCCATCTACACTTTCAACGTATTTCACCTCTATTTTTTCTTGTTTTATATCATTTATAGTATTTGTAATATTAAAATTTTCATCATAATATACTGCTGTCTTTGTTATTTCCCATCTTTGTTTCTCTTCATTCCATTCTACTTGATGATAATGCTTAGTACCATCTTGGTTATGGTATCCATAATATTTTCCATCATGTTCTATAATTTCTGATGAATTTTTATCTTTCCAACCTGTTATATTACCTCCATGTGCTACCACTTTTATTTCACATATCATTAATAAACTTAACATTATCATCAATGTCTTCTTTAATTTTTTCATTTGGACTCCCTCTTTATTTTTTATTAGTATATCATATTATTACTATAAATTGTTGTTTTTCTTACAAATTTTTGCAAACATATTGACTTTTCTTATTATAGCTCTTAAAATATATTTAGTTTATTCATATTTGTTTTTATTTCAATCATAGTACATGCCTTTCATAAAAATATTATTTGTCTTAAATTTCAGCTTATTTAAATAAACCCATAACTATCTGTAAAGCTCGTTCCTTGCTAAAAGCTAAGAAAATTTCAATAAAAAGGAGGTATTTTATATGCCAATCAACTTTCTTGATTCAGTTAATAACTCATTAACTAAACTAGATAATTCTATTCATAGCAAAATTGAAGGTTCTTTAGTAGATACTTTTATTCACGAATTACAAGATTATCTTGACAAAATACACTCTACTAGTTTACTTGATACTTTGCCTTCTAATACAATTCTAACTTTTGCAAAATATGATAATAACTTTGCTGTATGCTTTGATTATAATTCTAAAAATATTTACTATTTACCTCAAAAAAATATTATTGGAGCAAAACCTATTCCTGGTGATGCTTTAAAAGTATATTCTCCTGGCAATTTTTATGTTGACTACACTGCTATTTTTACTGAAGAAGATATCTTGCAAAAATCCTTCCAAGAATGCAGTATTGCTAAATAGTTCTATCATATTATCAAACTATTTTTATCAATATTTTTCATATATGTATTTATTAAATTTAGGCGATTGCTTGTTTTCTAATGATTACAACCTCACTTCATTCGGTTGCATAAGTCATCTGTAATCGGCAAAGCTAAAGTAGCTTTATCTAAGGTTTACAACGTCGCTTCGCTCGTTGCATAAGTCATCCGTAACTCACATTCGTTCGAACGGCTAACTTAAATATATTTTTGACGCCCATAGAAGTAGGTGTTAATTTAAAAAACGGATATAACGGTGATATCTCTTCAAGAGACGCTGGAAAAATCGGTGGTAACATGGTTAGAAAATTAATACAAAAAGCTGAAAATCAAATGATAGGAAAATAAGGACTAAAATAAGCTTTATACTAGTTTAAGTATATTACTTTTTTAGGTAGGAGTATAAATTTTGCTTTTATATACATAAAGGCAGGGTTTGTACCCCTGCCTTTTAATATATGCTTCAATTTAATAAATTTACTATCTACAACAACAACAATTATTATTCTTTTTGTTTTTTCTGTTACAACATATAGCAACAATTATACTTAATACCAATAATACTAACAATACTATTGCAAGTACTATTACAGCTGCTAAAGCTGCAAGTATAATTCCACTTAATGCTGCACCAATTATTATGCCAATTATTCCTATAAATAAAGCTGCAAGTATAGCTATAATAACACATATACATGAACATTTATTGCATTTTGTGTTCTTTCCTGGATGTTTATATTCTTCACATATATTTTCACAATTATATTTTATTTTCATTTCTTCTATCATGTTTTTCGAAACTCCTTTCTTGCTTGGATTAATATATTATATTACAAGAAGTTTCATTTGTTGACATTTTTAGACATTTTTTGTTGTTTAATTACATATTTTCTACTTAATAACTGTATTTATATCTTTGTCTCCTCTACCAGATAAATTAATTATTATTATTTCACTTTTGTTATATTTTTTTGCAATTTTTATACTATATGCTATTGCGTGGCTACTCTCTAATGCAGGTATTATCCCTTCTAATTTACATAGTATCTTAAATGCTTGTAATGCTTCTTCATCTGTTATACTATCATATTTAACTCTTTGTATTAAATTCAAATATGCATGTTCTGGTCCAACTCCTGGATAATCTAATCCAGCTGATATTGAATATGCATCTTGCATATTTCCTTTGTCATCTTGCATTATATAAGTTTTCATTCCATGCATTATTCCTATTTTATTATTGTAAATTGCTGATGAATGCAATCCCGTTTTTAATCCTTTACCGGCTCCTTCTATTCCATATATTTCAACTTCTCTTTCTTTTATAAAATCGGTAAACATCCCTATACTATTACTGCCTCCTCCTACACACGCTATAATAGCTTTAGGTAACTTATTTTCCTGAGTTAATATCTGTTTTTTTGTTTCTTCTCCAATGATCTTTTGAAAATATTTAACCATTTCTGGGTATGGACTTGGTCCCACTGCTGAACCTATTAAATAAAACACTTCCTGATGATTTGTTAGATAATTAAACGCCTCATCAACTGCATCTTTCAGTGTTCCTCTTCCTTTTACAACTTCAATAACTTCTGCCCCCAACAATTTCATTTTTTGTACATTGATTTGTTGTCTTTCTATATCTTCTTTTCCCATAAATATTTTACATTTTATTTTAAATAAACTACATACTGTCGCAGTAGCTACTCCATGCTGCCCAGCTCCTGTTTCTGCTATTATTTGAGTTTTATTCATTCTCTTTGCTAATAATACTTGACCTATTGCATTGTTTATTTTATGTGCTCCTGTATGATTTAAGTCTTCTCTCTTTAAATATATCTTCGCTCCACCTAAATACTCTGTTAGATTTTTAGCAAAATATAATGGTGTTGGTCTTCCTACATATTGCTTCAAATAATACATATATTCTTTGTTAAACTTTTCATCTTTGGTTGCTTCTACAAATTCTTTCTCAATTTCTCTTAATTTTTCTTTCAATTTCTCTGGTACATATTGACCACCAAATTCTCCATAATTCATAATAAGTTACCTCTTTCTTTAATTTTATATTATACTTTTGCCAACCTACCTCATCCATATATGCACCACCTCCTTTTATACAAAAAAGCACATGTGTGAAAATGAATATCATTCCCATACATGTGCTAACATTATACATTTCATTTTTTAAAGCACGACAATTTTGTATGGGTAATTTTTTTCCCATACATTCCACCAACTATTTAATTTAAAGTTTCTTAAATTAATCATAGCTCTCTCTGTCTCCTTAATATTTTTTATTATACACTTTCTTATTTCACCTGTCAATTTTTTTACAATTTATCTAATTATTTGTTTATTCTTTTCTTCTGACTTTTTATCTATATTTCTTTCTTCTTTATCTTCTGGAGTTATAAAACTTAAATACCAACTCATACCATTTCTATTTTCTTCTATTTCTTTTTGCCTTTTTTGCATTTCTTCAAATGTTTGTGGAATTCCTTGTATCACTGGATTTCCGCTTCACCCAATTTGCAGGAGTTGATACATTATATTTATCTGCTGTTTGTAGTGCCTCTATTGTTCTTAATATTTCTGGTATACATCTTCCTACATTCATCGGATATACAAATATTGCTCTTACAATTCCTTTATCATCTATTATGAATACATTTCTTACCGTTTTTGTTGTATCTATATCATTTGATATCATTCCATATCTTCTTGCTATATTTCCATTCTGGTCTGCAATTATTGGAAATGGTACTTCTATTCCAGTTTTTTGATATATATCGTTTAACCATGCCAAATGTGAACTATTACTATCTACACTTAATCCGTATTAGCTGTGTATTCAGTTTCTCAAAATATGTATTTGCTTTTGCAAAAGCTATTATCTCTGTTGTACATACTGGTGTAAAGTCTCCGGGGATGCGAAAATAAAAGAATCCATTTTCCCTTATAATTATTTAAGTTTATATTTCCTTTTGTTGATGTAGCATCTATATCAGGTGCTATACTGCCAATTTTCACATTTCCATTCATCATTATTTCATAATCCATAAGAACCTCCATTTTACTTATTCTTTTTAAAGAAAACAAAAAAAGCTTCCTTCTCTGTTTTTAACATCTTATGCTGGAAGCTTTTATTTTGTTACTTTTTTGTAAAATACCAGGTTTCTTACTTTGTTGCAGTTTTTTTGTATTCTCCTCCTAATAAATTATTAGTTTCAAATGGTATTATACATATTGCACTTTCCTCTAAGTCAGTATATTCTATATCTTCATCAATTGAATAAGATTTTCTTTTCTTTTTTGTTTGCTTATTTTTTCTAAATAGATTTATATTTATAATATTTTCATTGTTTACTGTATCAAAATCTTCTCCAATAAATTGTTCTTTATTGATTTTGTTTGATAATTCTAAGTAGTCTTCTTTTAAGTTCAATATCATTTCTTCTAATTTATTAAATTGATTTGTATAGTTTATACTTTGAAGTTCTTGTTTTACAATTTTTTGTACTTGCTCAATTGTTAATTTGTTTTTATTTATTATATATTCTATCTGTTCATCTGTTAATTTTTCTTGTTTAATTATATTTTGAATTTCCCTCTTATCTAATTTTTGCTTTGATATAATATCCTCTATTTCTTCTTTTGATATTGTTGTTTTTTCTACTATGTTTGCTATCTCTCCTATTGTTAATGTGTTTTGGCTTATTATTTCAGATATTTCCTCTTTCGTTGGTGTTCCTTTTCTTATTATACTCTCAATTTCTTTGGTTGTTAATACTTTTTCTTCTACTATTGCTTCTACCTCTTCTACTGTCATTTTCTCTATGTTATTAATCATATTATCTATATAACTTTTATCTTTTACTTCTCCTATTAATTGTTTGTTATATTCTTTTATTTTTATTATTTCATTATAGGCTTTTTCTAGTTCTTTCCCATAATTTATATTTATTACCTTTGATTTTAAATTATCTAACTCATTAGATAATTTATCTATTTTTTCAGAATTGTCTAGTTTCTTTATCTCCTCTGAAATATTTTTAGTGTCTATTCTTTTTATTTCATTAGATATTGTATCTAATTCTTCTTTGTAGTTTATATCTTTTAGTTTTCTATATATCTCAATATTACTATTATGTCTAAGTTCTTCTACTTTGGAATTAATAATTTCTGTTATCTCTTCAATTGCTCTTTCTTCTTTTTCAAATCTTTCTATATTAATATTTTGATTTCTATTTAGCTGAATTTTAAGTTCTGATATAACATCAATTATTTTTTGCAAGTATTTATTTTGTTCAGTATTATCAACTGTTTTATTTTCACTATTATTTTCATTTTTTTCTTCTACTATTTCTATACTTTTATCAAATACCTTTTCATTTATTTCTAATCTTGATAATTCATCCTTTATTAATTCTTTTACAGTTATTATTTCTCTTTTCTTTAACTCACATTTATTTTCAATGTCAGCATGACCATAATAATAACTTTTACTATAAGTTTTACCTTCTATTTTGGCTTTATTTAATATAGCTCCTATTAGGTTTCCTCCAACCATTTCAATAGATTTATTTACTTTTATTAATTCATTAATTTTTGTGCTTTCTGAATTTGCTACTAGAATGGTTGAATCTACAACTGTTGATAATATAACACTATCTGTTACCAACATACATGGAGGTGAATCTATAATTATTATATCATATAGTTTCTTTAGCATTGCTAGCAATGCTTTCATATTACTTGATTCAAGTAATTCTGCTGGATTTGGTGGTATATTTCCATTTGTTAATATATGTAAATTAGGTACTTCTGTTTCTTTAATATATTTTTCTGCTAATTCTAAGTCCCCTCTCGTTTCTCCTGTCATAAAATATAAATAGTTTGAAAGTCCTTCTGTTTCTTCTATATTAAAAATTTTGTTTGATCTTCCTTTTCTTAAGTCTGCATCTATTAATAATACTTTTTTATTTGTCTCCGCAAACGATGTAGCTATATTAGCAGATGTCCAGCTTTTTCCTTCTTGTTCTCTACAACTTGTAACTAGTATTGTCTTTGCAGTTTTAACTGAGTTCATATATAAAATATTGGTTCTAATTGTGTTTATACATTCTGTTACATATGATTTAGCATTTGTTCTATCTACTATTTCTTCTTTCTTGTCTAAGTTCATTGGTATTTTTCCCAACGATTTTAGTTCTATATATTCTTCAATATCTTTTTCTGTTTTTATTGTATTATCTAATATTATTGTTAAAATAATTATCACACATGATGCAAATATTCCCATTACGAAGAACATAATCATATCTTTTATATGATTAATATTATATGGCTTTGTTGGTACTTCCGCTTCATCCACAATTCCTATATTTTCAAGATTATATATTTCTTTTATCTCTTTTAAGAATATATTTGATAACTCACTTGTTATATCTGTTGCTCTTTGTGGATTTACATCTGATATCGAAATTTCAATAATATATGTGTCTGCTGCAACATTTACCTTTAATTTGCTTAATAGTTCTTTTTCTGACATATTTAGTTTCAAATTATTTATTACTTGTCTTAGCACTTTAGGTTCTTTGGCTATATTACTGTATGTAGATATAAGTCCTGAATTTAATATTAAATCAGAACTTGTAATTCTTTGTTCTTCTGTTTCATTATTAGGAATTAGTAGTAATGTTTCTGTTGATTTATATTTTGGCACTATATAATAGTATGAATATATGTATCCTAATAATATACTAGCAATTAAAACAAGCACTATTATAATTAGTTTTTCTTTAAAAACACCTAATATTCTTTTTATTTCAATACTTTCATCTTTAATCATTTTTACCACCTATATCTTATATTAACTATTTATGTTAATCGTGAAACTTTTTATGTTATTATACATTTTTCTATTACTGTATATTTAATTCTAACTGGCTCTGTAACCTGTATTTCCTCATTATTTAAAATCTTCATTGGATTGGTTTCTGATAAGATTTTTAAAGCGTCTTTTCCTATTAATTTTTCTAATATCTCTAATATTTCTGGTATTACTCTATATATACTGTTTTTTCTATGTACATCACTTCCTAATATATGTATCATATTATTTTGTAAAAATTTCTTTACTATTAATTCTGTTCTTTTACCATACATTCCTATTAAGCTTCCATAGTTTGCTTGCATTAACACCCCTTTTTGTATTAAATCATAAATTATGTCTGGCTCTTTAAATATAAATGTATATCTTTCTGGATGTGCTAATATTGGTGTTATCTTGTATTGCATCATTTCGTATACTATTTCATAAAGATTCATTGGCTTTGCATTCATTGGCATCTCAAATAACAAATATTTGCTGTCATTAATTTTAGATACTTGCTTTTCTTGCAAAAGTTTTATAATGTTTTCTGATATATATATTTCATTAGCATTATATAATTCTATGTTCTTTACTTTGTTTGATATTTTTTCTATTAATTCCTTACGCTCTTTTTCTTCTTTTTCATAGTATCCTTCTATATAATGTGGTGTTAACACTATTTTTGTAAATCCTACTTTTTTTGCTTCTTCAATTAAATCAAGCGTTTCTTCCATACTTCTTGATCCATCATCTATATTTGGTAATATATGTGAATGCATATCTATCATTTTAGATTTCCCCTATTATATTATTTCTTTTTTTCATTTCCATAGTAATAGTTATTTTTATATTCTTTAGCTGGAACAGAAACTTTATTTACTACAATTCCTGCTATTTCTCCTCCAACATTCCTAATATTACTAATTACTTTATTAAGATTATCTTTTTTAGTTTCATTGCATGCTGCAACAATTATAGTAGAATCCACTATTCTTGTCAATATAATTGAATCTGTAACTAATTCTATTGGAGGTCCATCTAATATTATAATATCAAATTTTTCCTTTAGTTCTGATATTGCATTTATCATATTTTCTGATACTAATAATTCAGAAGGATTTGGAGGTATACTCCCTGCTACCATAAGTGATAATCCTACTATCTCTGTTTTTTGTATATATTCTTCTAGCTTTGCTTCTTTTTGGCTAATGTCGAATAAATAATTCGATAACCCTGGTTTTGGCGATACTCCAAATATGCCATATTGTCTTCCTTTCCTCATATCTGCATCTATCAATAATACTTTTTTCCCTACCTGAACAAATGCTACTGCTAAGTTTGCTGATACAAAACTTTTTCCTTCCTGTGGCATTGTTGATGTAACTAAAATTGTTTGTAAATCATTTCTATTATTAATACAATAAGGTTCCTGGACATCTGATTGCAATCTTTGATTTCTATGTCCTGTCAAATTCTTTTTATTTATAAATTGTAAATTTGTTCTTAATGTTCTAAATGTTTCAGAAATTGGTGATTTTGATTCATTATGTACTATTAATTCTTCTTTCATTATTCTTTTCCCCCATTCTTATGTTTTTTCCATCCGCAAAATTGGGATAGAAGCTAAGACTGGTAATCCAAATTCTTCTTCTATAGTTTCTGAGTTTTTTATTGTTGTGTCTAACATATTTGCAAATACTACATACATAAATGCGACTATCAATCCTAAAAATGTAAATACTATTATATCTTTTTTATGGTTAATATTAGAAGGCTCTCTTTCTATTTTTGCTTCACTCATTATTTCTACATTATTTATATTATACATTTCTTTTACTTTTTCTTTAAATACCTTTGCTATTTCATTAGCAATTTGTGCTGCCGTTTCATTATTCGCATTTGATACTTTAACTTCTATTAATTCTGTTTTATTTATTGAACCAACTGTTATATTACTTTTTAAATTCTCTATATTTATATTTAAACCTAAATTAGTTACAACATCTTTTAATACTGTTTTACTTTTTATTAATTTACTGTATGTGGATATAAGTTTTGAATTTAAATTGATATTGTAGAGTTGTTTTCATTATCATTATTTGTTGATACTAATACCATAGTTATTGATGATGTATATTTGGGAGTTACAAAATTAAATGTATATACTAACCCCATAGTTATAAATACACAGATTATTAACATTATTCCTATTTTCTTTTTCCATAGTGTATTAAAGATTTCTTCTAATCTAATTTCTTCCATTCGTTTTCCTTTCTTTTTACTCTTGTATTTTACTAATTTTATGTAACTTAAATAATACAATATTATTATACCACTTTATGTAAATTAAATCAATATTTGGATATAAAAATTATATAAGAAAAGTGGCTTCGCCACATGTGCATTTTGCTTCGCAAATATGCACAGTCTAATGAAACTTAACCTTGTTACTTCGGAAATATACTAACTTTGTTAGTATTTTCCTACGTAATAAGAAAATTGGACGTTAGCAAAATCAAAGATTTTGACGTCCACATGTACAAAATCGCTTCGCGATTATTGCACTG
>CANPCK010000010.1 GCA_947572545.1 uncultured Clostridium sp.
GCAAAATCGCTTTGCGATTGTTGCACTGCCCAAGGTAAATTAACCTTGTTGTTTCAGAAAAATCGCAGATTTTTCCTTCACAATAAGAAAATTGGACGTTAACGAAATCAAAGATTTCGACGTCCACATGTGCAAAATCGCTTTGCGATTGTTGCACTGCCCAAGGTAAATTAACCTTGTTGTTTCAGAAAAATCGCAGATTTTTCCTTCACAATAAAAAACGAGGGATGGGTTATTAGCCCATCCCTCTTGGTTGAGGTTTTTGAGTTCTCCTAGGTAAACCTCAGCAGTCCGCTGCTCACTCGCGCTTATGCTCATGCATAAAAGAGTGGTGGCCGCCGCCGGCGCCGTCGTTGATCATAAAATAATTCATCTGATGCTGGCGTTTTCTCGGTTTCGGAAATCTCATACTGATTCCTCCTTCAAATTTTTGACCCCTTTATAGGAGCCTGGCGTTCCTAATTTGGAACAGTTTGTATACATAATGCCATATTTTTATAATTTTGTCAATACAATATTTATTTATTTTCTTGTATATATTTAACTACGTCTTCAACACTGACAATTTTTTCTGCTTCAGTATCTGGAATTTCTAAGTCAAATTCTTCTTCTATATTCATTACAAGTTCCACAATATCTAAGGAATCTGCTGATAAATCGTCTACAAATGTTGCTTCCATAGTTACATTTTCCTCATCTACTCCTAATTGCTCAGCGATTATGTGTTTTAGCTTTTCAAAAATCTCTTCTTTACTCATTTTCTCACCTCCTAAATTCCCATTATGTTGTAACCACTATCTGCATAAATAACTTGCCCTGTCACACTATCTGACATATTACTTAACAAAAATGTCGCTACATTTCCTACTTGTGTTGTTGTTACATTTCTATGTAATGGTGCTTTTTCTTCTACAACTGTTAATATTGATGAAAAATCTTTTATTCCTTTTGCTGATAGTGTTTTTATTGGTCCTGCTGATATTGCGTTTACTCTTTTTCCTTCTTTTCCTAAATTTTCTGCTAAGTATCTAACACTTGCTTCTAATGCAGCTTTTGCAACTCCCATAACATTATATCCTTCTAATACTTTAGTAGAACCATGATATGTTAATGTTACTAAACTTGCATTTTCATTTAGAAAATCTATTTCTTTTGCAATTCTTGCAGCTAATACAAATGAGTAACTGCTTACATCTACTGCATGTGAATATCCTTCTTTACTTGTATTTATGAAATCATGATGTAAGTCTTCTGTATTTGCATGAGCTATTGCATGTACTAATCCATCTATTTTTCCATTTTCTTCTTTTATTTGCTCAAATGCTTTTTTTACTAATTCATCTTCTGATGCACCATTTAGTACATATGCCTTTGCTCCTTTAAATTCTGATATTAGTTCTTCTATTTTTCCTTTGTTTTCTTCTCCCATATATGTGAAGATTAACTTTGCTCCATTGTCATATGCTGATTTTGCTATACCATAAGCTATACTCCACTTATTTCTTATTCCCATTATTAATATTATTTTATCTTTTAATAGCATTTTTATCTTTCCTTTCCTTAATTTGAAAAAAATTAGTATATTGCTAGGCTATTTCTGCTATGCGAGCTGTATACTGATATTGATTATTTTTCAAACTATTTTATTTTTCTAAATTTTTCATACCTATTTTCTACAATTTCTTCTTTTGTCATTTTTAGCATGTTTGTAATTTCTTTTTTTACTTCCTTTTTTATGCTTTCTGTAATTTCTAAAAATTCCTCTTCATTCATTTCTAGTGGTTCTTTAATTATTTTATCTACTACTTTTAAATCATATAAATCTTTTGCTGTTAGTTTCATCTTTTCTGCCGCTTCTTTATACCTAGTTGCATCTTTCCACAAAATACTACTGTATCCTTCTGGAGATAGTATTGAATATATTGCATTTTCAAGCATTAATACTTTATTTGCAACACCTATTGCAAGAGCTCCACCTGATGAGCCTTCTCCTATTACTATTGCAATTATTGGAACTTTTAGTTTTGCCATTTCAAACATAGATTTTGCAATAGCTTCTCCTTGTCCTCTTTCTTCTGCCCCTATTCCTGGATATGCTCCTTTTGTATCTATAAATGTTATAACTGGTCTTCCGAAATTTTTCTGCTTGTTTCATAAATCTTACTGCTTTTCTATAACTTTCTGGATTAGGCATTCCAAAATTTCTTTCAATATTTTCTTTTGTATTTCTTCCTTTTTGTTCTGCAATTATTGTAAAGTTTTGTTTACCTATTTTTGCTAACCCACATACTATTGCTTTATCATCTTTAAATACTCTATCTCCATGCAATTCTATAAATTCATCAAATATGCATTCTATATAGTCTATTGCTGTTTTTCTTTTAGGATTTCTTGCTATCTCTACTCTTTCCCATGCTGTAATCTTTTCTTTATTACTCACTTAAAGCCCCTCCTTTATGGTATTGTATTAATTTATAGATAGTATCTTTTAGATCCTTTCTTTCCACAATCTTGTCAATAAATCCATGTTCTAATAAAAATTCTGCTGTCTGAAATCCTTCTGGTAAACTTTCTCCTATTGTTTGCTCTATAACTCTTTGACCTGCAAATCCGATCATTGCACCTGGTTCTGCTAATATTATATCTCCTAAACTTGCAAATGATGCTGTAACTCCACCATAAGTTGGGTCTGTAAGTACCGATATGTATAATAGTCCTGCTTCTTCTAATTTCGTTAGTGCTGCTGTTGTTTTTGCCATTTGCATAAGTGAAACTATTCCTTCTTGCATTCTTGCTCCACCAGACACTGCAAATATTATAAGTGGAAGTCTTAATTCTATTGCTTGCTCTATACTATATGTAATTTTCTCTCCTACAACGGCTCCCATGCTTCCCATTAAAAATCCACTATCCATTATGCAAATAACTACGTCTTCTCCATTTATTTTTCCTGTTCCACAAGCCACTGCTTCTTCTAATCCTGTTTTTTCTCTTAATGCTTTCAATTTTTTAGGATAATCTTCTAATTCTAATGGATTTGTTGTTTCTAAATTCAAATCAAATCTTTTATATGTATCTTCATCAATTATTAGTTTAATTCTTTTTCCTGCATGCATTCTGAAATAATGTCCGCAGTTTGGGCAAATATTCAAATTCTCTCTAACTGTTTCTTTATATATTATTTCTTTGCATTTATCACATTTTACCCATTTACCAATAGGAATATCAATATTAGATTTTTTATTGTCTAAATTTTTTGTTTCTCTCTTCTTTATTTTATCAACTATCATTTACACTTCTCATTCCCTTCTAAGGCACAAACCAAGTTTGAAAAAAAATTAGTATATTGCTAGGCATGTTTTTCTAATGATTACAATTTGCTAACGCAAATTGCATACTGATGCTGTAACAAGCATAGCTTTAACAGCATCAGCAACGACGCAAGATGCTGATTATTTTTCAAACTTTTTTCGCCTCTCCATTAAAAATTTCTTTTTCAATAAATGAAGTATCAAAATTTCCTCTTATAAAATTTGGATTTGTAATTATATCAAAAAGGAAATCACGGTTTATGCAAATTCCGTCTATAACAAGTTCTTCTAACGCTCTTTTCATTTTGCTTATAGCTTCATTTCTAGTGGTTCCAAATGCTATTATTTTTGCGATCATTGAGTCATAGTTTGCAGGAATTGTATATCCACTATATATTGCTGTGTCTATTCTTATTCCATTTCCTCCTGGAAGATTCATTTCATTAATTTTTCCTGGGGAAGGCATAAAGTTTTTGTTTGGATTTTCTGCATTTATTCTACATTCTATTGAGTGCCCTTTAAAATTTATATCTTTTTGTTTAAATTTTAATTCTTCTCCTGCTGCAATCCTTATTTGTTCTTTTACTAAGTCTATTCCTGTTCTCATTTCTGTTATTGGGTGTTCTACTTGTATTCTTGTATTCATTTCCATAAAATAGAAATTCTTATCACTATCTACTAGGAATTCTACTGTTCCACAACTTGTATAATTAGCTGCCTTTGCTACTTTTTTTGCAACATTACCCATTTTTTCTCTTAGCTTTTCATCAACAATTGTTGATGGAGTTTCTTCAATTACTTTTTGGTGATTTCTTTGGACTGTGCAATCTCTTTCTCCTAAATGAACTACATTCCCATGTTCATCTGCTAAAATTTGTATCTCTACATGTCTTGGCTCTTTAATATATTTTTCTATGTAGATTTCATCATCATTAAATGAGTTTTTTGCTTCTGTTTTTACTATATTGTAGCTTGTTTTAAGTTCTTCTTGTGAATTTACAAGTCTTATACCTTTTCCGCCGCCTCCACTTGAAGCTTTTAGTAATATTGGGTATCCTATTTTTTTACAGACTTTTTCTGCTTGACTTAAGTCTTTTATACTTCCATCTGAACCTGGAATTACTGGTATATCTTCTTTTTTCATTAACTCTTTGCTGTTTGATTTATTTCCTAGTAAGTCTATAACTTCTGATTTTGGTCCTATAAATTTTATGTTTGATTCTTCACATATCTTTGCAAATTGTGCATTTTCTGATAAAAAACCAAATCCTGGATGTATACTATCTGCTTTTGTTATTCTTGCTGCTTCTATAATATTTTTTATGTTTAAATAACTTTCTTTAGGATTTGCAGGTCCTATACAAATTGCTTCATCTGCTAATCTAGTATGGAGTGCATCCTTATCTATTTCTGAATATACTGCAACTGTTTTTATATTCATCTCTTTGCAAGCTCTAATTATTCTAACTGCTATTTCTCCACGATTTGCTATTAATATCTTATTCAAATAATTTCACTCCTTTCTTTTTTTAAGTTAAACTACCGCAAATGTAAATTCCCCTTTTGCTGCTAATTTTCCATCTACACTTGCTATTCCTTCTCCTATTCCAATAGGTCCTTTTCTTTTTATTATTTTTACTTCTAGTTTTAGTTTATCTCCTGGTACTACCATTTTTTTGAATTTCATTTTATCTATCCCACCAAATAGAGCATTCTTTCCTTTGTTTTCTTCCATAGATAGTATTGAAATTGCTCCTGTCTGTGCTAAAGATTCTGCAATTAGCACTCCTGGCATTATAGGATTGCCCGGAAAGTGTCCTTTGAAATACCACTCAGCTTCATCTACGTTTTTATATGCAACAGCCATTTCTCCTGGTATATATTCTTCTACTTCGTCTATCATCAAAAATGGTTCTCTTTGTGGGATTATTTCTTTTATTTGTTCTTTATTTAACATATTTTTTTCCTTTCTCCTGCAATATATAACAGTATTACAGTATATAATTTAAAAGAAACTTATTCAATTACAAACAATGGCATTCCAAACTCCACTGGTTCTCCATCTTTTACAAGGATTTCTTTTATTTTCCCATTATATTCTGATTCCATTTCATTCATTAGTTTCATTGCTTCTATTATGCAAAGAATATCGCCTTTTTGTACTTCTTTTCCTACTTCTACATAAGGGTTTGCATCTGGAGCTGGTTTTAAATAAAATGTTCCTACCATAGGTGATTTTACTATTTTCCCTGTTTCTTCTATTTTTGTTTCTTGTTCTTCTGCTTTACTTTCTATTATTTGTTCTTGTTTTATAACTTCTCGTTTTATCTCTTGTATATTTTCTTTTTTCATGCTAATTTTTGTTCCGTCTGGAAAGTCTATATCAATAGAAGTAAGTTTTGAGTTTCCCATATCTTCCATTAGTTGTTTTATTTTCTCATATTCCATTTCTTATTGTCATTCCTTTCTTTTTCAAACTTATTATTAATTATATTTCTTAATTATAATACTACTGTTATGTCCGCCAAATCCCAAAGAGTTTGACATTACAATATCTAGTTTTGCTTCTACTGGATCATTTGTAACTAAGTTTAAGTCACATTCTTCGTCTTTTTCTTTGTAATTTATTGTTGGTGGAACTATTTGGTCCTCTAGTGCTTTTACACAGAAGATTGCTTCTACTCCTCCTGCTGCTCCTAATAAATGTCCTATGTTTCCTTTCGTAGAACTTACCATTACATTTTTAGCACTTTCCCCAAATGCTGTTTTGATTGCCATTGTTTCTGTTGAGTCATTTAGATGTGTAGATGTTCCATGTGCATTTATGTAATCAACTTGTTCTGGAGATATATTTGCACTTTCTAATGCTCTTGTCATTGCTTTTGCTCCACATTCTCCATCTGGGCAAGGTGATGTGATATGAAAAGCATCTGTTGTAGCTCCAAATCCTATTACTTCTCCATATATTTTTGCATTTCTTTTCTTTGCATGTTCAAGTTCTTCTAATACTAATATTCCTGCTCCTTCTCCCATTACAAATCCATCTCTTTCTTTGTCAAATGGAATACTTGCTCTATTTTTGTCTTCGCTTCCTGATAATGCTTTCATGTTTTCAAATCCTGCTATTCCAACTTCACAAATAGCTGCTTCTGTTCCACCTGCAATAACTACATCTTCTTCTCCTAGTTTTATTGTTTTATAAGCTTCTCCTATTGCGTGTGTTGATGATGCACATGCTGTTACTATACTCATTGATTCTCCTTTAAATCCAAATTCTATTGCTATATTTCCCGATGGCATATTTGCAATAGCCATTGGTATAAACATAGGTGATACTCTTTTATTTCCTTTTTGTAGATTTACTTCACATTGTTCTTGAATTGTTTTTAGTCCTGCAATTCCTGAACTTACAAAAATACCAACTCTGTCAAAGTTTGTGTTTTCTTTTGTTATTCCACTATTCTCTACAGCTTCTCTTGCTGCAATTATAGCTAATTGTGATGATTTATCAAATCTTTTGGCTTGTTTTGGATCAAAATGTTTTAGAGGGTCATATTCTTTTATTTCTGCATCTAACTTTGTTTTAAAATTAGTCGCATCAAATAGAGAAATTTTGTCTATCCCACATTTTTTATTTTTTATTCCTTCCCATGTTTCTTCTACATTTTTTCCTATTGGAGTTATTGCTCCAATTCCCGTTATTACTACTCTTTTACTCATTTTTACTATTCTTCCTTTCTCATCTATTCTTTATGTTCAGACTTAAAATTTATTTATGTCCTGCAACGTGGAATTTTATTTCTAATTGTCTGAATATAGTACTTTCTTAAATTTTGAAAAGAATTAGTATAGTACTAGGTGCGTGAATTCAAATATCAATGAGGCGTGCTCATGCACGTTGATGCTGAAGCTGTTATAGCTTTACTCATTACAGCTTCAGTATGCAATTTGCCACGCAAATTGTATTCCTTTATTCACAGCAACGACGTAATATGCTAATTATCTTCAAAATTTATAGCATTCCTCCATCTACTTGAATAACCTGCCCTGTTATATATGAACTATCACTTGATGCTAAAAATTTTACTACATTTGCTACATCTTGTACTGTTCCCATTCTTTTTAATGGAATGCTCTTACTTATTTCTTCTTTTACTTCTTCTTTTAAAATATCTGTCATTTGTGTTTCTATAAATCCTGGTGCTACTGCATTTACTAATATATTTCTGCTTCCAACCTCTTTTGCTAGGCTTTTTGTAAATCCTATTATTCCTGCTTTTGATGCTGAATAATTTGTTTGCCCTGCATTTCCACTTATTCCTACTACTGATGATATATTTATAATTCTTCCTTCTCTTTGTTTCATCATATATGGTATTACATTTTTTGTTACATTAAATGTTCCGAACAAGATTTATATCTATTACACTTTGAAAGTCTTCTTTCTTCATTCTCATAAGTAACATGTCTTTTGTTATTCCTGCATTGTTTACTAATATATCTATTTTTCCAAATTCTTCTATTATCTGTTTTGTCATTTCTTCTGTATCTTCAAACTTTGATACATCTCCTTTTACAGCTAAAACTTTTACTTTTGACTTTTCTATTTCCTTTTTTGTTATTTCTAAATCCTCATTTTCTGTCCTATAATTTACTACTATATCATATCCATTTTCTGCTAGTGTAATTGCTATTTGTCTTCCTATTCCTCTTGTTCCTCCTGTTATAAATGCTACTTTATTCATTATTTTTTACCTCCTCTATAACTTTTTCTAATGTTTCCACATCATTTATATTCATTATGGTTACAGGTGTTTCAAATTTCATTCTTTTTACAAATGCACTTAATGTTTTTCCTGGTCCTACTTCTATAAATGTATCTATTTCATTATCATACATTGTTCTTAAACATGTAGTAAATCTTACTGGATTCATTATATGTTTTGATAAAATTTCTACTATATCATCTGTTTCTTCATATGTTTTTCCATCTATATTTCTTACTACTTTTGAGTTCTTTTTGTTCATTTTGGTTTTAATTAATTCCTCTTTTAATGCATTTGAACATTCTACTAATTTTTCTGTATGGAATGGTCCTTGAGTATTTAACATACTTACTTTTTTTGCCCCTTCTGCTTTAGCAATTTCTCCTGCCTCTACTACAGCCTTTTCTTCTCCTGATATTACAATTTGTCCTATTGTATTAAAGTTTGCTGGAACAACAAATCCATTTTCTACTTGTTTACATACGTTTTCTACCTGTTTTTCATCTAATCCAAGTATTGCAGCCATTTTCCAATTTCCCTTTGGTGTTAAATCTTGCATTATTTGTCCTCTTTTTTGAACTAATTTAACTCCATCTTCTAAGCTTAAAATTTCATCTTCTATTAATGCTGTATATTCTCCTAGACTTAATCCTGCTGACATTTCTGCTTTTATATTATTCTTTTTTAATACTTCTAATATTGCTAGACTTTCTGTGAGTATTGCAACTTGTGTATTGTTTGTTTGGTTTAAAAGTTCCTCTGGTCCTTCAAATGATATTTTTTTTATATCTATTTTTGTTATTTCTTGAACTTTATCATATATCTTTTTTACGTCTTCATATTTTTGATATAGCTCACTTCCCATTCCAACACTTTGTGCTCCCTGTCCTGGAAATAAAAATCCTATTTTCATATTTTTATCCTTTCTTTTAAACTTTTTTCAAATGTATTGCAAAAAGTTTCTACAAATTTTTTTATATCTATTTCTATTCCAAATTCTTTTTTTATAGATGTTGCTAATTCTTTTATGTCTTCTGTAAAATTTTGTTCTTCAATATTTATCCCTATTCCTACTACTAGAAATTTTGTTTCTTTCGAATTTATTTTACTTTCTGTTAATATTCCACATATCTTTTTGTTATTAATCATTATATCGTTTGGCTCTTTTATATTTAATTTTATGTTATATTCTTCTTTAAATATGTCTACTATGATTTTTGCAATTTCTATTGTTATTCCACTTATTTTTTCTGTATTGCAATTTGTTTCTATATAAAATGAAAATGCAATATTGTTTTTATTTGTATGCCAAATCCTCCCATGTGTTCCTTTTCCTTCTGTTTGTATATCTGCCATAACTAATGTTCCATTTTCTATTTTTCCTTCCTTTATCTGTCTCCATATTTCACTTTGTGTGGAATCTATTTCTTTATAAAATATGTAATTTTTTCCTAGAAATTCAGTCTCTAAGTTTGTTAATTTCATCTAAGTTTGCCTGCCTTTTTATTTTATTTGTTGTAGTTTTTATCAGTGGTTCTTCTGTTATAATCATTCCTCTAATAGCTTTATATTTTGGCATCTGACTGTTTACTTCTTTTATCTTTTCTGATATTGATTTATATATTTCTTCTTCTGTTTCTGCTCTGTAGACATTTTTCATAATTTCTTTGTCATAAACAATTTTTACATTGATTTTTATATTATCTTTATCTTCTCCATTTTGTTTTCCAAAAATAAATGATTCTTTTACTCCTTCTATTTTATTTACTAAACTTTCCATTTCTTCTGGGAAAATGTTTTTACCATTCTTTAAAACAATTACACTCTTTTTTCTTCCTCGTATAAATATGTATCCTTCTTCATCTATTTGTGCTAAATCTCCTGTATGAAACCATTCACCTTCAAATGCTTCTTTAGTTGCTTCTTTATCATTATAATATCCGAAGTGCAACACTAGGCCCTTTTACTATAAGTTCTCCTATTCCTTCGTCATTTATATCTATAAGTTTTGCTTCTATACTTGGCACTGTTTTTCCTATTGAACCTATTTTGTGTTCTTTATTTGTTCCAACTGCTACAACAGGTGATGTTTCTGTTAGTCCATATCCTTGTACTATATTTATACCTAAGAGTCTATATTTTTCTTCTATTTTATGATCAAGTGCTGCTGCCCCTGATATGAATAGTTTTACTTTTCCTCCTAGCATGTTATGTATTTCACTAAAAGCTTCTTTTCTTTCTTTCATTGAAGATTTTCTCAAATCTTCTTCTCTTTGTAATATTTCTCCAAGCTTTCCTTGTTTTTCCAACTGTTTTCTAATCATTCCAAATATTCTTTCATAAATACCTGGTACACATGCCATTATTGTAACATTATATTCCTTTAAGTTTTCTACTACATGTCTTATTCCATCACAAAATACTGTTGTCGCACCTTTATATAAAGAAAATAGAAATCCTACTGTACATTCAAAAACATGATGTATTGGTAATATTGAAAGGAAAATATCTTCTTCTGTAATATCTAGTATGCTTCCAAGATCCATTAAGTTTGTACATATATTTTTATGCGAAAGTGCAACTACTTTTGATTTTGAAGTTGTACCAGATGTAAATAGCATTATACTCATCTTCTCATTATCTATTTTTGCATTTATAAATTCTTTATTTCCTTCTTCTATTAATTTTTTTCCTTTTGCTATTAATTCTTTTTGTGAATATATTCCTTCTGTATTTTCTATTCTATCCATTGATATTAAGTGTTTTAATTTGTTTTTACTACTGTATTTTATTTTAGTTAATATTTCCTCATATTTACTAGAATAAAATATTGCTTCTATTTCTGATCTTTCTATTACTGATTCTAACTCATTTTCTGGTAATGATTTATCTAGCGGAACTACTATTCCTGTTCCACATACTACTGATAAATATGCTATTTCCCATTCGTATCTATTTTCTCCTATTACTGCTATTCTTTTGTCTTTTAATTTCATGTCTATTAATGCTGTCCCTAGCCCATCTATCATTTCTCTTATTTCTTTATGTGTAAATGTTTTATATTGTCCTTCACTTTCTTTAATTTTATATGCTACATTATTTGCATATATTTCTTTTGTTTTATTTAACATATCTTTTAAATCTGTTATTTTTACAGTTTCATATAATTTTTCACTCATTAATTTTATCAACCTCTTATGTTTAAAATATTTTATTACATTATTATTATATATTTTTTTTCAAAAAAGTCTTTAGACTGACAGGTCAGTATAATCTATTTTTAGTAATTTCCGTAAGTATTTTTTAACAATAATAACATTATTTGTATTCAAAATTGAAAAAGAATAGGCAAAATACCTATCCTTTACTTTGTTTTCTCACAATCCGTAGACTAATTCTTGCATTAAATTATGCACTGATACTATTTCTTTTATTTTACTTACATTACTTCCGCAAAAAATTAATCCGTTTTCTGTTTCTCCTTTTACTGAATTTATTAATGCTTTTGTAATACAATATGGCGTATTTACTACACTGCATGTTTTTATACAATTATAGCATTTTTCTATTTTACATTTTTGCTTTTCAATTCCCTTTATAAAAGTGTTATTTATTGCTCTTCCTGGCATTCCAACAGGACTTTTTATTATTTTTATATCTTCATTTTTTGCGTTAACATATGCTTTCTTAAATTCTATTGATGCATCACATTCATTTGTTGCAACAAATCTCGTTGCCATTTGTACACCTCTTGCACCTATTCCTAAAAATTTTTGTATGTCTTTTGAATCCCATATTCCTCCTGCTGCTATAACTGGAATATTTTTTCCCTCTTGCTTTTCAATTTCCTTTACATATTCTACTACTTCTTCTGTAATATCTTCTAGTTTTGGTTTTGTATTTTCTTCTAATTCTTCTGACTTAAATCCTAAATGTCCTCCTGCTTCTGGTCCTTCTATTACTATCATATCTGGTACATAGTTATATTTTTTTATCCAATGTCCTACTATTAATTTACAACACCTAAGTGATGATACAATTGGTGCAATTTTTGTGTTACTATTTTTTACATATTCTGGTAGTTCCTTTGGAATTCCTGCTCCTGATATTATTAAATCTATTTTTTGCTTTACACATTCTTTTACAATTTCTGCATAATTGCTTAATGCTACCATTATATTTACTCCAAGTATTTTATCTTCTCCTGCAATTTCTCTTGCCTTTTTTATTTCTTTTCCAATAGCTCTTAGATTTGCTTTCATTGGATTTTTTGCAAAGTCCTCTTCTTGATAACCAATGTCAGCTGTTGATATAATACCAATTCCGCCTTCTTTACTGACATTTCCAGCTAAGTTATGCATAGATACTCCAACACCCATTCCTCCTTGAATTATTGGGTATTTTGAAATTTTATTTCCAACTCTAATACCTTCCATTTTCTCCTCCTTTATCTAGTTTTGAATACCATGTTATCATTTTAATTGTACCATGTCAAGGTGTTGACCAAACGTTCTATAAAATAAGAAAATTGGACGTTAACGAAATCAAAGATTTCAACATCCACATGTGCAAAATCGCTTCGCGATTATTGCACTGCCTAAGGTAAATTAACCTTGTTGAATAGGAATTCTAATGATTTTTTTGTTGCTTACGCTTGTTAATCCGTAAGCTATCAACAAAAAAGTTGATTTTTCCTATTCAATAAAAAAAGCATATTCTTTGCTAGAATATGCTTCTTTGTTTTTTACTAAATTAACATGATATTGTTAATATGTTTTTATTATTATCGAAAATTGCAAATTCATCTTTTCCATAAAATGTTTTATGAAGTTCTTTTGCAATTTCTACTTTATCTTTCAAATTGTCATATAGTTTTTGTACATCCTCTACTGTTATAAATAGAGTAAATGTTGGTTTTATATTTTCTACTTTTAGTGTAGGATATTCTTCTGTTAAATTATTTTGCTCTTGAAACATAATAGTTATATTATCTTTTGCAATAATTGCAAAATTCAATATTTCTCCTTCTTCTGGAACACTTAAAACTTTTTGAAATCCTAACTTTTCCTCATAAAATTTTATTGTTTCTTTTACATTTTTAACCATTATATTGGTTGTGATTGATTGATACATAATTTTATACCTCCGAATATAATTGTATAAAACTGAATATCTTTTGTATTGTAAAAAAGGGACATTTTGTTTAATATTTTTCAAGTAGCTCTAATGGAGAATATCCTGTATACTTTTTTATTTCTTTAATAAAATGCGATTGATCATAAAATCCACAAATATTCATAATTTCATCTAGTGCTTTATTTTCTGCTAATAATGTTAAACATAAATGTAGTCTTAATATATTTAATAATACTTTAGGTGATATACCATATATTTTTTTAAATACTCTATTTAGATGTCTTTTATTATATCCAAATGTATTTGCTAATTCTAGTACATTTTTGTCTTTGGGATTATAGTATAATTCATCTACAATATCAATATATTCTTTATTATTATTGCTTTCTATTTTAGTTAGCAAATAGTTTTTAAAAATATCTATTCTTTCTTCTTCATTTTTTGCATTAAATATGCTTTCTAGACTTTTTTCTTTTTCTATCTTTAAGTAATCTACTTGATTATCCATAACCTTTTCTGCATCTATTTCAAAAAGAATAAAAAAACTGCTTGGTTTTAATCTAACTCCCATATAGTCTATATTTTTCTTTAATTCAAATGGTATTGTTTCTTTGCTAAAACCTGCAAAACATATTGTCTTGTTTGTAAAGTCAATAACTATATCTATACAAGCATCTGGTAAAATATAGTTATATATTGTTTTCTCTATAATTTTCTTTGATTTCATAGTCCATATACACATAGCATATTCTTCAATTTCTTTTACATTATATTCTGTATATTCTATATTTTCTTTAAATTCTTTGTCTAATAAATATGGTAACTGTTTTGGATAGTACATATACTACCTCTCTTTCAAATTGTTATTTAATTAGCGTTATTTTGTTTGTTCATTTTTTCAAGTTTTTCACTATATTCTTTTTTGTGTTTTTTTAAATTAATTGGTTTTAAACTTAGGTTTGTAAAACAGTGTTTAGTTTCTGCAATTATAACTGTTTCTTTTGTTTTTGCATTTATTACTTCATATCCAACTGTCATTCTTACTCCTGTATATTCTTTTACGAATGGCCTAATTGATATTGTATCTCCAAAAGTAACATGCATTTTGTATGTAATGTTTACACCTAAAACTGGTACTGTTATGCCATTTTTTTCTAATTCATCAAATGGCATGTCAATGCTTTTTAGCCATTCACATCTTGCTTCTTCTAAATATCTTATGTAATTTGAGTGATGCACTACTCCCATTCTATCTGTTTCATAATAATTAATATTTCTATTAAATATATAGTCCATATCTATAATCCTTTCCTATTTTTTATTTTCTTCTATTGCTTTTTTGCTATTCCTGTACAACATACTAAAAACTAATCCAATTAGCATTGGTATTCCTGCATATCCTGCATTATCTACTTTGTGGGTAACACATAAAATTGCACCAATTATAGTTAATACAAAAAATATTAAATATGCTATAAGAAATACTTTCTTTTTTAATTCTTCTCTTTTTAAATTCATAATTCATTTCTCCAATCGTATTGTTTTTGTTGCGACTTTTTCTATAAATGTTTCGTCATGTTCTACAAAAATCAATGTTGGTTTATATTCTAAAATCGCATCTTCTATCTGTATTCTTGATAATATATCTATATAGTTTAATGGCTCATCCCATATATATATATTTGCTTGTTCAGATATACTTTTTGCAATTAGTATCTTCTTTTTCTGTCCTTCACTCATGCTTAATATATTTGTATCAAAGTCTATTTTTGAAAATCCCATTTTAGATAACATTGCCCTAAATATACTTTCATCTAGTTTATTTTCCTGTGCATATATCTTTAATGTACCTTTTAAATTTTCTGTACTTTGTGATACATATGATATTTTTAAGTCATTTGCTATTTTAAGTTCTCCATCATAATCTATTTCTTGTCCTATAATTAATTTTAATATACTAGATTTTCCTACACCATTTTTTCCGAATTATTGCTATTCTGTCTTGATTTTCAATTTCAAATGAAACTGGAGAAAAAATAGTTTTATTATCATATTTAATCTGTAATCTTTTTAAATATACTAATGGATTTTTCTTGTTTTCTAGTGGAATTATTTTTAGGCTTTCACTTTTATCTACATTTTTTAATAAATTTGATTTTTCTTCTATTGATTTTTGTATTCTTTGTTCTATAACTTTTGATTTTTTCATCATTTTAGCAGATTTATGCCCTACATAACCTCTATCTATATTGGCTTCTGAATTATTAGCTTTATATTTTGATTTTTCAACTGCATTTGACCAATTTGCAGTATTTTTTGATGCAATTTCAAGTCTTTCTATATCTTTTTGCAATTTTTCATTTTGTATCATTTCAAAATTGTCTTGTCTGTCTTTATTTTCTTGCCAAACTTCAAAATTCCCCTGTCTAATTTCAATATTAGTATTGTTTATAGATATAATATGGTCAACAACTTTGTCTAATAGATTTCTATCATGAGATACTAAAATAAATCCTTTTTTCTTTTCTAAATAATTTACTACATTGTTTCTAGTTTCTATATCTAAATGATTTGTAGGTTCATCTATTAATAGAAAATTGTTTCCTTTTAAGAATAAACTTATTAAAAGTACTTTTATTTGCTCTCCTCCACTTAATGTATTAAATTCTCTATAAAGTATTTCTGCATCTGCATTTAGCAAATTTAATTCTTTTATAATTTCCCAATCTTCTACATTAGGAGCTATTTGATTTACAATTTCTATTGCCATTTTAGTTTTATCTTTTACTTCAAATGGAAAATAATCAACTTCTACTTTTTTTGATATTGTCCCTTTGTATTCATATTTGTCTTGTAATAGTTTTAAAAATGTTGTTTTGCCTTTACCATTTCTACCTATTAGTCCTAATTTCCAATTTGTATCTATATTAAATGATACATTTTCAAATATTTTATTAATGTTACCTTCATATCCAAAAGTTAAATTATTTATACTTATTAATGACATTTTTCTCCTCCCTTCTGTTATACTACTTTCTTAATAAATCCTACTATATCATAAAAATAGATAATTTGTAAGGTCTAATAAATTTATTTTACTATTTAAAATTGCTCTTTTGTATGTTTTTTTATAATTTCATTATTAAGAAAATTGGACGTTAACGAAATCAAAGATTTCGACGTCCACATGTGCAAAATCGCTTCGCGATTATTGCACTGCCTAAGGTAAATTAACCTTGTTGAATAGGAATTCTAATGATTTTTTTGTTGCTTACGCTTGTTAACCCGCAAGCTATCAACAAAAAAGTTGATTTTTCCTATTCAATAAAAAAATTTAGGTTGGTCATATTTTCAACCAACCTACTTTTTTGTTGTTTCATAAAGTTTAAGATTTTTATTAATCAATACAGATTGTGCAATAATTGTTAAGCTATTTTGCACACTTGTACTTCAAAAGATTTACTTTTTATTTTATTATACCGCTTCTTTTTTTGTCTTAACTTTTGACATATATGTAGCTGAAAGTATTAACATTCCAAAAGTTCCAAATAAAAATACAAAATAAATAATAGCAACTGGAGAAGTAGATTTTATTCCCTCAACATTAGCATATAATTTATCATTAGCTAGTAATGCTTTTACACTTCTTCCTTCTGAATATCCTGAAAGGCCATGGACATTTTGTAATTCATATTCTTTTCCTTCATATCTTACCTTAACTTGATAAAATTTAGTTCTAGATCCTGTTTTTTTATTCACAACTTCTTTAGTAGCTGTGTCAGTAACAATTGCTGTAACTTCTTCATAATTTACTTCTGCATTATTCATTAAAAACCAAAAAACAATAGTTAAAATTAAACAAATTACAGTAATAATCCACATAATTATAGCTTTATTTTTCATACTTATTTTGCCTCCTTTTTTGTTAAATTATATTACTTATTTTTTTATTTTTCAAGATATAAACTGATACTTTTTATATTAATTTTTTATTTTTACACCTAATAAATACAATAAGTCTATTGCTTGAAATTGTTCAATTATAGCTCCTTTTATATCTTCTATTGAAATTGCAATTTGTTCTATTCTACTGCTAGACAAATCTATTCCTTTTAAACTTGTTTTAAAAAATTGTGTTCTTGTTAAGTCTGCATTTTCAAAATAAAGATTTTTTATTTTTGTTTCTTGAAAATATCCATTTCTAATCTGTGTATTTTTAAATAATATATTTTTTATACTAGCCATTGATAAATTTATATAATTTGCATTTGTTTCTATAAATGCAATATTGTATAATCTGTCTTCTGAAAAATCACATCCTGTTATTTTACAATTATTAAATTCACATCTAATAAAAGAACTACTTGTAAATTTTGTATTAGAGAAATCACAATTTTCAAATATAATATCTCTAAATGTAACCTTTTCTAATTCTGCATTTTGCATAATTATATTATTAAATTTACAACATTCAAATTCTATATCTCGTATTTCTATATTATTACATTCCTGATTTTCAAAAATACTTTCTTCTATATTTTCTAATATTTCTTTTAATTCTTTGTTTTCTAATTCTATTGATTTCATTTTTTGTGGTTTTACTATCTTCATAATTTCTCCTAAATTTCGCTTTGTTAATAGCTTAAATTTATAATTATTTTAGTTCATATTTTTCCTTATTGTTTGTAATAATTTTATCATATAAAATCTCTAATACCACTGCTAATATAATACATAGTACAACTGAAATTGCTAGTTTTTCTATAAATATCATATCTTCATTTTTTTCTTCCCAATCATTATCAATAGTATATAATACATACTCAGTATCTACATTCATTTCTTCACATATTGGTTTTAAAAATGTCTTAGCCTTTTTAGAAAATCCTAATTTTTTTCCTAGTGGTAATTGTATCTCTTCTCCTTTTTGGATTTTTTTTGCAATTCCACGGTTCATTTGTGCAAGTATGTGATTTCCATCCTCTAGTTCTATTATATAGTATGGTGTATAATTGGCAGAAATATCTAATGAAGTCTGTTTTACCTCATCAAGTCTTCTACCTGTTGTTCCTCTAGCTGTTTTGGTATAATAGTCTACCCATTTTGCTAGACTATAGACATCTGTTTTTATTATACTTTTAGGTACAACACTTACATAGTCAACATTGTTTATTGTTTTTTCCCATTCTTCAATATTTGTTATAGCTTTTATGTCTTCTCCTGGTATTGCCCCAGTATAATCTTTTGTTAAATCTTTTTTTGCTATTTCATTACTAATAGTTTTTCTTTCATAGCTATTCCATAAAATATCTTCTAAGTCAAATGAGAAATAAAATATTACAGCAATAAACATAGCTAAAACCACTAAAGCATAATCTACTATTTTTTTCATTTTCTTTCTCCTTTTCTATTTCTAAAATTTATCTTTGTCATATGAAATTACTCCATTTGTGTCTATTGAAAACTCTATTGTTATTGGATATGTATTATCACCAAATAAACTAAATTGATATTCTCCGCTTCTCTAATTTTCCATATAAGTTACTCCAGTTAAATTTTCTACCTTCTACTTTATATTTGTTTTCTTCATTCATATTAGGTAAATTGTATATTAATGCTTCTTCTGTATCTTTACATGATATATTTGAGATTTTATTTACTTCTTCCCAAACATATTCTGGACCTGTTCCGTGTATATCCAGCAATAGTGTTTTTAGTATTCTCTCCAATTATTTCTCCTTTTTCTTTATAATCTTTGTTCTTGACTTTCTTATTTATTGTATAATTATGAGAATAATTATATGGATATTTGTTTGCATCTACTATAAACAAAGCTATTCCGCTATCAGATATTTCGTGTATAGTAACTCTTATATTCTTTTCTGAATTATAACATGATTTTAATATGCTTTCAGGTATTTCTATATCACTTTTTTCTTTAACAAATTCTGTCTTTGTTATATGACTAAATTGTGCTGGATAACTTTCCATGACATATCCATTATAATGAATTAATAATTCATTTCCTTGTTTATATTCTCTGTCTTTGCTAGCTCTTATTCTATATACCGAAGGGTATCTTGGATTATCATCCATAACTAATAAACTACCATTGTCTTCTGCTTTTACTACCACAACTCTTTTTATTGCTTCTCTATAGGTATCCTCTAAAATTGGACCTTCTGGATTTTTTGCATAATATAGTGCGACTAGTATTATTACTACTAGTATAAATATAATTAATGCTGCTAATTTGTTATTTATTTGTTTTTTCATCACTTTTCTCCTTATATTTTTATTTACTTGAATTATATCATTGTTTTTAGAAAAAGTATATGCATAAGGAATTTTTTCGAAATATATTGCAAACAAATGTACTCTGTGGTATAATTGGTAAAGTATTTAAAAGTGAAGTTGTTGTATGAATTTAAGAATATAAATCTAATTTTTGAAGAAATTAAAAATTAGTTAATACTAGCATGAATCGAATTTAAGGAGGAATTATGTTTAAAATACATTCAGATTATAAGCCAACAGGTGACCAGCCTAAGGCAATAGAATATTTAAGTAAACGGTATTGAAGAAGGCAAAAGATTTCAGACATTACTTGGTGTAACAGGTTCTCGGAAAAACTTTTACTATGGCAAATATAATTGAAAAAGTGCAAAAACCTACACTTGTTTTAGCTCACAATAAGACGCTTGCTCGGTCAATTATATTCTGAATTTAAAGAATTTTTTCCAGAAAACTCTGTTGAATATTTTGTATCATATTATGATTATTATCAACCTGAAAGTTATGTTGCATCAACAGACACATATATTGAAAAAGATGCTTCTATAAATGATGAAATAGATAAGCTTAGACACTCTGCAACAGCAGCCCTTTTTGAGAGAAAAGATGTAATCATTGTTGCTTCTGTTTCTTGTATTTATGGTCTTCGGTGATCCTATTGATTATGAAAATATGACTGTTTCTCTAAGACCTGGTATGACAACTTCAAGAGAAGAAATACTTAAGAAGCTTATAAATATGCAATATTCAAGAAATGAAATGGATTTTAAGAGAGGAACTTTTAGAGCTAAAGGTGATATTTTAGAAATATATCCTTCTGACCAAAATGAAAAAGCTATAAGAGTTGAATTTTGGGGAGATGAAATAGAAAAAGTAACTGAAATAAATCCACTTACTGGAAAACCTATTTCATTAAGACAGCATGTTATGATATTCCCTAATTCTCACTATGTAACAGGTGAAGAAAAAATGCAAGGAGCTTTAGTTACAATAGAACAAGAACTAGAGGAAAGAATTAAATATTTTAAGTCTAACAATAAACTAATAGAAGCTCAAAGAATTGATGAAAGAACTAACTTTGATATGGAAATGCTTAAAGAAACTGGATTTTGTCAAGGTATAGAAAATTACTCAAGACATATAAGTGGTAGAGAACCTGGTAGTGCGCCTTTTACCCTACTTGACTACCTTCCAAAAGATTTTCTTTTGTTTATTGATGAGTCTCATGCAACAATTCCTCAGGTAAGAGCAATGTATAATGGTGATAGAGCTAGAAAAGAGAGTTTAATAAATTATGGATTCAGACTTCCTTCTGCTCTAGATAATAGACCTCTTAAGTTTGAAGAATTTGAAAAGAAAATAAATAAATGTGTATTTGTTTCTGCAACTCCTGCTGACTATGAAATGGATAATTCTGCTGGGAATGTAGTTGAACAAATAATAAGACCAACTGGTCTTCTAGATCCTGAGATAGTTGTTAAACCTGTTACTAATCAAGTTGATGATTTAATAGAGGAAATTAGGCTAAGAGCTGAAAAATCAGAAAGAGTTTTGGTTACAACTCTTACTAAAAAAATGGCTGAAGATTTAACAGCATATCTTGGAAGCCTTGATATAAAAGTTAGATATATACATTCTGATACTAAGGCACTTGAAAGAATGGAAATAATAAGAGATTTAAGAATTGGAAAATTTGATGTATTAGTTCGGAATAAACCTTTTAAGAGAAGGTCTTGACATACCTGAGGTCTCTCTTGTTGCTATTCTTGATGCAGATAAGGAAGGATTTTTGCGTTCTGAAAGGTCATTAATTCAAACTATTGGACGTGCTGCAAGAAATACTGATGGAAAAGTAATTATGTATGCAGATGAACTGACTCAAAGCATGGAAAAAGCTATCTCTGAAACTAATAGAAGAAGAAAAATTCAAAAAGAATATAATGAAGTTCATGGTATAACTCCTCAGACTATCAAAAAGAGTGTTAGAGATACTATTAAAGCTACTATCGTTGAAGATATTCAAAATGAGTATGGTATTAAAGAAGATGAAGATATCAAAGATGTAATTGAAAAATTAACTAATGAAATGATTACTCATGCACGAAACTTAGAGTTTGAGAAAGCTGCTGAACTAAGAGATAAAATTAGTGAATTGGAGAATATTAAATAAGAAAAGTGGCTTCGCCACATGTGCATTTTGCTTCGCAAATATGCACAGACTAAGGTAAATTAACCTTGTTGAATAGGAATTCTAATGATTTTTTTGTTGCTTACGCTTGTTAACCCGCAAGCTATCAACAAAAAACTTGATTTTTCAGAAACAACAAAAAGGGAATATTCTTAAAAATTTATTCTAATTGAATATTTTTAAGAATATCCCTTTTATTTTTATCCTATATTGCATATTTATGACTGCATTCATTTAATTTCTGTTTCAATATTTCTGATTTTGTTTCATAAATATTTTTTCTAAATTCTTGTTTTGTTACAAAGCTTTTGTTTGTCATATAATTTAATGTAAATATCCCTATATTAGAACAATGTCCTATAATCTTTTCAAATATAGCAATAAGTTCTATAAATGCTATTCCACTTTCTACATTACATTTTCCATTTTTTAATCTTTGAATATGTGCATCTTTGTAATTCTCTCTTTGCATTTCTGAAAATT
Source organism: uncultured Clostridium sp. (assembly GCA_947572545.1). Lineage (GTDB taxonomy): Bacteria > Bacillota > Clostridia > TANB77 > CAG-508 > JAAWPK01. The sequence continues at coordinate 22,179 of CANPCK010000010.1, forward strand.
CTTTTAATGCTTCAACTTCTAAGACATCTTCTATATTTCTCTCTTTAAAAGTTCGTATTGTTGCTAATATAGTTTCTTCTGTTATATTATACATACTTTCGAATTCCTTATATGCTTGCTCTGAAATTTGAACATTATTTTCATGCATATTTTCTACTGTTTTAGAAAATTTATATGCATAATCTCCTATTTTTTCAAATTCTGTTCCTATTTTCAAAAGTGCTGTAATTGTTACGTTTTCTTGTTCTGATAATTCTAGGCTTCCTAATTTTACTAAGAATAATGCGGTTTCTTCATCTAATTTATCTATTGCATTTTCTCTTTCCTGAATTTTATCTAATCTTTTCATTTGGAAATCTTTCAATAAATTCATTGATTTTCTAAAATTTTTCTCCGATATTTCTCCCATTTTCTCAATAACCATAGTACTATTTTTGATAGCTAAGCTAGGTATATTTGTTGCTCTTTCATCTAATGTAGCTAATATTGATAAATAATCACTTTCTTCTTCATCATCTTGTTTATTTTTGTCTTTAATTGTCATTACTGTTAGTTTCTCTATAAAGTTAATAAATGGGAATAATATTATTGTAGATACTAAGTTAAATAATGTATGGAAATTAGCAATTTGTCCCATATCTATTGCTTCTTCCCAAAATGAAAATCCTATAAAATGTTGGTATGTATATATAAATATCAAAAATATTATTGTTCCTATTAAGTTAAAGTATAAGTGCACTGCTGCTGTTCTTTTTGCATTTTTAGATCCACCAACGCTTGATATTATTGATGTTCCACAAGTTCCTATATTTTGTCCCAATATTATTGGAATGGTACTAGAATATGTTATTATTCCTGTTGTTGATATTGCTTGTAAAATTCCTACAGTTGCTGCTGAGCTTTGTACAACTAATGTAACTATCGCTCCTGCTAACACTCCAAGTATTGGATTAGATAGCTTTGACAATATATCTGATAATATAGGTAAGTCACTAAATCCACTTGCTATATCAACCATTGTAATCATTCCTGTAAATAGCAAACCTATTCCCATTATCATTTGACCAATAGTTGTACTTTTTCTATTTTTAGCAATTTGCATCATTACTAATCCTGCTATTATTAATATAGGAGCAATTACTGCTGGTGTAAGGAGAGATAGCCAACTATCCCCTCCTATACTTGTAAGTCTTAAAATCTGAGATGTTATAGTGGTACCAATATTTGCTCCCATGATTATTGGAATTGCATTCTTTAGCTTTAAAATATCAGCATTAACAAGACCTACAACTATTACTGTTGTTGTTGCAGAACTCTGAGTTGCAACTGTGACTAATATTCCTATTAACAATCCTTTAAACTTATTATCAGTAACAGATACTAAAAATTTCTCTAATTTTCCTCCTGATATTTGTTTTAAGTTCGTACTTAATATTTTCATCCCATAAATTAGTAATGCTACTCCACCAATTAATTTAATAATTGATATTACTATATTAACATTCATATTTAACATCCTTTTTATAAAGTTTAACTCCATTTATTCATTTATTTTATGTATTTCGACATTATTCTACCATAATTACTTTATTATATCAATACTAACAAAAGCAATTATCTTGTATATTATCAACGTATTTAACGATAAGCTATTACATTTCCTTAAAAAAGTTTATATCATTCGTTATAATTTATAGTATTTTTTGAAATTATACTGTGTTTATTTATCATTCTACAATCTTCTATATTTTGTAAATTTCACTAATTATTTCTAACACCTTAGGTAATTTTTCTAATCCACTCTTTCTACCCATATGACCTATTCCTTCTATGAAAATTGGTATTGCCTCTATTTTTCTTGGATATTCCTCTAGTATTTCATATGGCACTATATGGTCATTATTGCTATAAATAGAGTATCTTTTATTACACATGTTTGTAAAATTTTTAACCTCACTATCATTTACTAAAAATTCTTTGCATGCCCTATTTAACTCTTCTTTTTCTTCATGTTCAAAACATTCTGCAAATCCTGCTAAACTGATATATAAATCTACTTTTAGGTTATTTTCATTAAAGTATTTTATTATAAATTCATTTCCTATTGAATGTGCAATTATAATACTTTCTTTGTTTATATACTTTTTATATTCATCAAACTGTTCCCTCCATTTTTCATAAATCACACCTTCTTTTGGAGGGAATTCTGGCATTATGACATTATATTTAAGTCTATTCAGCTCTCTTTTTAACCATTCATATAATTTTGGTATTCCATTATATCCATGGATTAGAAAAACATTTTTCATTTTCTTAAATATCTCCTATTACTCTATACTTTTCAAACTTTCTATCATATCAATTTTCTTAAGTGCAAAATATGTTACAATATTTACAATAATTGTAAATGCAATTGTTATAAGTACTGCATAAACGTAACTCATCATATGTACTATTCTTGGAAATCTAAGCATGTTAATTTCACAGGTTCCTAGTATATATATTGATAAGAAATATCCAAAACCTAATCCAAATATTATACCAATTATTGTTAATATTATAGTTTCTTTCGTTATATAGTTATATACTTCTTTGTCATAAAATCCTAATACCTTAATTGTTGCAAGTTCTCTAATTCTTTCGCTTATATTTACATTTGATAAATTATACAACACTACAAATGCAAGTAACCCTGCTGAAATTATTAAAACTAGTACTACATAATTTAACAATTCTAATGTTTCTTGAATATTTTCTTCAAATTCTGACATGTTAGTCACTGATGCAACTTCAGCTTTTCTCATTATTTCTTTTGTTAGATCATCTTTACTATCCTCTGCTAATTCTATATCCTTTGTAAGTATGACATTATAATTATATTCCTCATTATATAAGCTTTCATAGGTTTCTTTTGCCATAAACACATAATGTTGTACATAGTTTTCTATAATACTTGATATCTTTACTTCTACCTCTATGTCATCACTATTTTTTATAATTATACTATCTCCTATTTTAACATTTAAAAGTTCTGCTACTTTATCTGATAAACCTATCTCATATTCATTTATTTTTGCTTTTTCTTTAGTTGCTACATCATATATATTTATAAGTCCTTTCAAGTTCTCCATATTTTCTGGAACAACTATATGTATATCTTCTGAATGTTCATTTATCTTTGCTGTTCCTGCTGTCATATATACTTTTGCTATTTTTTCTATTTCTTCTTTTTGTTCTAAATATTTAACAAATTCGTCTTTTTGCTCTTGTTCTATTGAGTCTTTTAAAGTTATTTGCATATCATATACAAATATTTTCTCAAAATGGTTTGGTACAATTTGCTGTACAGAATCCTTTATTCCAAATCCTGTTAAAATAAGTGCTGTACAGCCAAGTATTCCAATAACTGTCATACAAAATCTTTTTTTATATCTAAATATATTTCTTGCTGTAACTTTTTGATTAAAATTTAGTTTTTTCCATATAAATGGGATTTTTTCAAGTATTACTCTATTTCCTGATTTTGGAGCTTTTGGTCTCATAAGTACTGCTGGTTCATGTTTTAGTTCTTTTAAAACTGTATATATTGTTGCACCTACTATGCAAATACTTATTAATATTAGTCCTATCCCACCAAATTCTAAGTTGAAACTCACTTTAATATCTGGTAATTGATACATCATACCATACATCATCCAGATTATTTTAGGAAGTAGTGCAAATCCTACACTCATGCCTAATATTCCACCTAAAATGCATGCTATTCCTGCATAAATTACATATTTAAACATTATTTGAATTTTACTATATCCTAATGCTTTAAAAGTTCCTATTTGCATTCTTTGTTCTTCTACCATTCTTGTCATTGAAGTTAATGATATTAAAAGTGCTACAACAAAGAATACTACTGGGAATACCCTGCCAATATTTGCTATACTATTTGTATCTTGTATAAAACTTACATATCCAGCATTTGAATTCCTATCTAATATATACCAAGTAGGAGTTTCTATTTCTGCAATATCCTCCTTTGCATCAACTAATTTTCTTTCTGCTTCTATAATTTCTTCTTCAAATTCTTTTTTACTGCTATTTAATTCCTTTTCTGCCTTTTCTATTTTTGTTTTGTTACTGGCTAACTCTATTTTTGCTTTTTCTATTTGGCTATATGTAGTTGTCTTTTGCTTTTCATATTCTGTTTCTTTTTTTGCTATGTCAGCCTTTGCAATTTCTATATCTTTTTCACTCATAAATTTTTGCATTTGTGCAATTTCTTTTTTTGCATTGTCTAATTTAGTTTTTGCATCATCAAATTCCTTATCTGCCTTTTTTGTATTTGATATTATTTTATTTTCAGCTTTTTTAATATCATTTTTAGCTTTCTCTATATCCTTTTCTGCCTTTTTGAGTTTATCTTCTGCTTCTTTTTTATTGTCATTTAATTCTTTATCTGCCTCTTCTACTTTAGACTGTGCCTTTCCGTACTAAGGTATCATGTCTTGCTTTTTCTCTTGCTCCTTTGATTTCTTCTATACCATCTACTACATCTTGTACATAGTCTTCATATGCCTTACTTGAAGTTTCATACTTCATTGCTTCTTTTACTTTAATATATATGTTTGTATATATGTCTTTTGCATTTATGTTGTCTTTGCATATATACATATAATAGTCAATTTTCCCTGACCCTAAACTGCTAGTTCCTCTATCTTTTGATATATACAATGGATTTTGTACAGTTCCAACTATTGTAAGCTCTTTTTCCTTTAAGTACTCTATTTCCTCTCCATCATCATTGGTCTGTTTTTCTATATCAAGTATTATTTTATCTCCTATTTGTTTTTTATTAACTTTTAAAAAACTACTTTCCACTAAACATTCAGTTTCTTTTTCTGGCATTCTTCCGTTCTAATAGTAATGGTTTATTTAAGTCTTCTATTACAATAACTTTTGTTATTATTTCATTGTCATCTATTTCTACTTTTCCATCTTTTTCGAATGTTCCAATTATTTCTTCAATATTTTCTTGTTTTTTGAGTTCTTCTATATCGTTGTCTGTTAATCCTAAAGTTGACACTACCTGTATGTCATATACATTTTGTGTATCATAATATTTGTCAATCGTATCTACCATATCTGGTGAAGTAGCTCTTATCCCTGCAAAAAAGCCTACACCCAAAAAAGCCATTAATGTAATGGATATAAATCGTTTATATGTATTTTTGATTTCTTTTAAACTGTCTTTTATTAAGGCTTTTTTCATTTTATCCTCTCTTTTCATTTAAAAATATTATTACTTTTACATATATTAAAATTTTGAACATCTAACAACAATTATTTCTTTTCAAGCTTTATTTTTACTACCACTCTATATTATCAACTAACATAGGTCTTTTATTAATTTCTACTTTTTCTGCTGCACCATTTTTAAAATATATTACTTTATCAGCCATTGGTGCTATTGCTGTATTATGAGTAATAATTAATACTGTCATTTTTTCCTTTCTTGCTGTATCTTGTAATAGCTTTAGTATTTGTTTTCCTGTTTTATAATCTAATGCTCCGAGTAGGTTCATCACATAACAATAATTTTGGATTTTTGGCTATTGCTCTTGCAATTGCAACTCTTTGTTGTTCTCCCCCTGATAGTTGTGAGGGGAAATTGTTTTTTCTTTCCTTTAGTCCTACTTTTTCAATCACTTCATCTGGATCTAATGAATCTTTACAAATTTGTGTTGCGAGTTCTACATTCTCTTTTGCTGTTAGGTTTTGGACTAAATTATAAAATTGAAAAACAAATCCTATATCTTCTCTTCTATATTTTATTAATTCTTTTCCTTTTAATTTTGTTACATTTTTTCCATCAACTAATACTTCGCCTTCTGTTACATTATCCATTCCTCCAAGTATATTTAATGTAGTTGTTTTTCCAGCTCCTGATGGTCCAACTATTACTACAAGCTCTCCTTTTTCTATTTGGAAATTAGTATTAGATAAAGCATTTATCTTTATTTCCCCCATTTTGTATTGTTTACCCACATTTTTAAATTCTATATAAGGCATTTTTACCTCCTTCAAGTACTATTTTATTTTTGTATAATATTTCATGTTAATTATACTATGACTTATTTGTAAAATCTATATCTTTTACATGAATTTTACATTAAATATAAGAAAAGTGGCTTCGCCACATGTGCATTTTGCTTCGCAAATATGCACAGT
>CANPCK010000011.1 GCA_947572545.1 uncultured Clostridium sp.
GATTTTGTTTTATCAATTCTTTCTCTTAATTTGCTAATATTTTCTTCAATAGCTACCAATTTTTGTTTGTCTGTTGCATAAGTAATTTCTATTTCTTGTAAACTTTGAGAAAGTGCCATAAGTTCTTCATCATACTTCTCTGTTGTTCCCTCTTGCTTCTCTTTTTCAGAAATCATTGCTTTTATTTTATTATCAATATCTTTTAATTCTTTTTCTAATTCTTTTATTTTTTCTTTTCTTCCCAAAATATTTGCTGTTTTTTGAGTATATGAACCACCTGATATACTTCCAGAAGGATTTATCGTATCTCCTTTTAGAGTTACAATTTTGAAGCTATATCCATTCTCTTTTGCAAGAGCTATAGCATCATCCATATCATCTACAATTACAGTTCTTCCTAATAAACTAAATATTATTTGTTCATATTTCTTATCACATTTTATAGTATCTGCTGCAATTACAGCAGTACCTTTTATCTTTTTGCTATTCACTCTTTCTAGCTTTTTTCCTTTTACAGATGTAATTGGTAAAAAAGATGCTCTTCCAAGATTATTTTGTCTTAAGTATTCTACTAATTTTTTTGCATCTTCTTCTGTTTTTGTAACTATATTTTGAAGTGCTGCTCCTAATGCCATTTCTATTGCAATCTGATATTTATTTTCTACTGATATTAACCCACTTAATACACCCTCTGAACATGCTTTAAGTGTTTCATTTTTATCACATGCAAGTAAAAGTGATCTTACAGTTTTTGAATATCCTTCTTTCTCTTTTTCAGTTTCTATCAAAAACTTTAATCTTGATTCTTTTATTCTATAATCTGATTGCATATTATTTATGTTTTTTTCATATTCTTTTAATTTTTCACTTTCTTCTTCTTTCTTTTTGTTTATATTTTCTATCTGTTCACTTATTTTATTTTTCTTTGCTTCTATTTCATAAAACACTTTCGCTATATCTTGTTTACTCAAATTAGAGCTATCAAGTTCAGATATTGCTACTTGCAAATCATATTTTAAAGCTTTTATTCTTTTTTCAATGTTCTCATTTGTTACTTCTAATGTATTTACCTCATTTAATTTCTCATATCTTTCATCTGTATATCCTTCAACTTTTATTTTTTTATCTTCAACTTCTTTTTCTTTCTCTGATAATTTTTCAGTAATCTTTTGTAGTTCTTCTTCTTTTTCTTTTAATTCTTTTTCAAATTTTTCTTTGTTTGCAAAAAGCTTTTCTTTCTTTTCTACTTTTTGTGTTTTTTCTTCTTCTAAATCTTTATTTCTTGTATTTATCTCTTCTATTTCTTTTTCATATCTTTCAAAATTTGATTTATTATTATCTATCCTTTCATTACATACTTTTATATTTGAGTTTAATCTCTCTTTTTCCTGTATGTTCTGAGAAGATAGATTTTGTGTATCCTCAATTTGTTTTGTTATATTATCTATTTCTAATTTTAAATTTTGTTTTAATTCATTTAACTTTTCTAATTCTAATCCTTCATTATTATTTTGATTAGATAACAATTCTTCATCTCCTATTATCTTTTCAAGCTTTTCTTTATATGTTGTAATATTATATATAAATAATCCTATTTCTATCCCTTTTAGTTCTTCACGTAGGTTTAAAAACTCTTTTGCCTTTTCAGCTTGTGCCTTTAATGGATTTATATTCTGTTCTATCTCTGATAATATATCATTTATTCTGAGTAAATTTAATTTTGTTCTTTCTAGTTTTTTCTCTGCTTCTATTTTTCTTGTTTTATATTTTACAATTCCTGCTGCTTCTTCAAATATATTTCTTCTATCTTCTGATTTATTACTAAGTATCTCATCTATTCTACCTTGTCCTATTATTGAATATCCATCTTTTCCAATACCTGTATCCATAAATAGTTCTACTATATCTTTTAATCTACAAGGCACTTTATTTATAAAATACTGTGATTCTCCACTTCTATATAACTTTCTTGTAACTGTAACTTCTGTATACTCTACTGGCAATTTATTATCTTGATTATCAAATATAAGTGATACTTCAGCAAATCCTAAAGATTTCCTATTTTGTGTTCCTGCAAATATTACATCTTCAGATTTAGCACCTCTTAGAGACTTCATACTTTGTTCTCCTAGTACCCATCTGATTGCATCTGATATATTACTCTTTCCTGATCCATTTGGTCCAATTACTGTTGTTATTCCTGGCAAAAATTCTAGTACAGTTTTGTCTGCAAACGACTTAAATCCTTGCATTTCTAGTTTCTTTAAATACATCGTCTTCCTCCTACGTTTAAGGCATCATTTTGATTATATCATAAGAAAAATCCGTTTGCAACAGCTTACTTTCTATTCCCAAAAGTTAAATATTTTTATTTTTTGGGAATAGAAAAATTTTAAAAAGAACAAATAGATATAAAATAAACTTTCGTAGTTCTGCATAGTATGGGAGCTAACATAGAAACTGTTAAAACTTGTTTTATACAGTTTCTAGTAAGACAACCAACAAAGAACATAAAAATTTACTTTATATCTATTTGTATATTTATTCTTTTACTGATATTCTAATATCTTTTTCACATAAATTTTTATAACAAAGTAATGAGCTAGATAAACTCATAAGATCAATCACACCTGTTTTATATAAATACATCTTCTTTTTTAATTTTCTTTTTACATTCCTATATCTAGCATATTTTCCATATTTATTTCTACCAAGAAAAATAAAATTATTATTATTTGTATATAATCTACTTTTCCCATTTAATGATAATTTTTCTTTTTTTAAAAACTCTTTTATTTGTTCAAAACAGTATTTTAGATAATCTTTCGATTCATGAAATAATAAAAAATCATCTTGATATCTAACATAATATTTTATTCCTAAATTTTCTTTTATAAAATGATCCATATCATTTAAGTAAAATATTGCAAATACTTGCGAAGTCATATTTCCTATTCCTAGTCCTTCTTCTTCACTATCTATTATATCAAATACAATCTTTATTGCATCTTTATCTTTTATTTTTCTTAACAATTTCTCTTTTAGTCTATCTTTATTAATACTTGCAAAAAATCTACTAATATCACATTTTAGAATATAATATTTTCCGTATTTCACTTTGCATTTTCTATGGAATTCATTTGCAGCATCTAACCCTGCTTTTGTTCCTAAATTTGCTCTACTTGCAACATTTGTATCTATCAAACATGGTAAAAGTGCTGGATATAAAATATATCTACTTACTAGATGATTTACTACTTTGTCGATCATTCCCTGACTTACAATCTCTCTTTTTTTAGGCTCATATATTGTAAAATGAACATAAGGTCCTACTTTATATTCCCTATTTTTTAGTATATTATATATTCTCGAAATATATATACATCTAAACTCTTTAAATCTATTTACTTTACGTTTAGATTTTGTATTTCTACAAACCTCATTATATGCTGCCATTATATTTTCTACTTTGTAAATATTTTCATATAAATTTCCTTTTCGCTTCATTTATGGTAGTACCTCACATTTTGCTTCTTCTGGTTTACTTGCATTCCTCCATGCTATAATATATCTTACTATAATATCCATTTTCTCACCAAATTTTAGATATTTTTTTCCATTAATTATTTGCTTGTCATAACATAAATTAAATAAAAAATCTAAATATTTAACTAATGCAATTGATTTTTCTTGAATTTCTACTCTTTTATCTACATTTGTTGTATTATTTGCTTCATATGATAACAAAAGTAGATTATATGAAGTTTCTTTTATTTTATGTTTAAGCTCTATTTCTTTTTTAGGAAAATTGACTAAATTTTGATCTATATTTACAATTAACTCTTTTATTAAATTTATTATTTTAAACTTGTCTTGCTTCATATATTATTTCTTCAACCCTTACAATTTTTTCTTTAATATTTTCTTCTGAAATACTTTCTAATAGAAACTGATATATACTGTCTATTCTATTTTTCTTGCTGACATACCCATAAGATTTATTATATACTTCATTGTATTTATTTTTTGATTTAAAATCTTCCTCTTCAACAACTTCATAGTTTTCACTTTTGTTTAATATAATATAACTTACTTCAAGTTCTTCTAGCTTACTTTGCACTTTACTTAACCCTGATGAAGGAAATCCACATGTACTATAATTACTTTGTATTTTTTTTACTTGATAATCAAAGAGGTATGATAATATATATGAATCTCTGCCATATGCATGATAAAATGTTCCCATCTTAATCATAATTATAGATTCTGGATGTATTTCTTTGAATATTTTTATTGTGTTTTCTATTTTCATGTATTTTTTCTCCCTTTTTCGACTTTTTTCTACATATTTTTACCATGTTTTAAGTTGTTTTTTAAAATTTTATTTATGAAATCATATATTTTTATTTTCATTTCTTTAAAATATTTTTTCGTAAATAGTTTTTATAGGTTTTGTAAAATTGTAGATATTAAAATTAAATATTAAATAATTGTCAGAAACATTATAAATCATAATACATAAAATAACAGTAGGAGGATTACTTATGGCATATTCTGATAGAGAATTAATTGCAAGAATTATTGAATGCGAAGCAGGAGGAGAAGGAGAAAATGGAATGAAAGCAGTTGCTTCTGTGATAATGAATAGAGTTTATTCTTCAAATGGAGAATATTCAAGAATTTCTCAAGGAGGAAGTATTAGAAACATTATATTTCAACCTAGGCAATTTGACTGTGCAGTAGAGGAACTTTTTGGTAAATACAATCCACAAAACATTTATAATATGAATCCAACAGATATTCATTACAATATAGCAGATTGGGTAATAGCTGGAAATAGGCTAAATGAGATTGGAGAATGTTTATGGTATCTTAACCCATTTAAACCTAGTTGTAGTAATACCTTTCCTCCTAATGGCTCAGGAACTTTTCATACAAGATTAGGTGAACATTGTTTCTATAGGCCAACTGCTTCCTATGCAGATACTTAAATTTTAAAATTAAAGGAGAACTTTTATATGGAAGATAATAACATCTCAAACCCAAGACAAATTGAAAAAACTGTAACTACTAATTCAAATTCACCAGAAATTTTAACTAACAATATATATACACCAGCTTTTTTAAGACAACAAATTGGAAAATTAGTAAGAGTAGAATTTTTAATAGGAACTAATAATTTGGTAGATAGAATTGGAATTTTGCAAGATGTAGGTGCAAGCTATATTCTACTACGATCTTTAGAAAGTAACACTACTATTTACGCAGATATTTATTCTATCAAGTTTGTTACAATTTCTAACTCAGTTACTCCAAATGGCCAATATTATAATTTATATAATAATTCTATGTTTTAAACATAACGGTGGGCAAAAATCGCCCCTCATTTTCAAAAGTGTGGACGTGCTAATCGCACGCCCACATTTTAAAAAACCGCAAGACGACCAGAGGCCGTCTCGCGTATTACGTATGTTTTACTTTTTTGCCATACTGTAAGGGCTTGATGCTGTTCCTGATCCAGTGGTTCCGATTGCAACGGAGTCTAGATTGACTTCAACTACGGGGCGCACCGCATAGCTAGGGCTGTACGTGTTGCCGTTCGAGTAATACAAGTAATTGGCGTCCACGCCACCGCTGATACACAATGAACACATCGAAAGTCGCATGGGTACTGAGAACCTCTACACAGCGCGAAGCGACCCAGTACGTACTGTGGTTGTCCGTTCCAGTAGTGCTACTTGCCGTTGGATTAGTTAGTAAGGCATCATAAATCGTATTTGTTGCTTTGCTTGTTATACTGTAATTATAATATGTATACTTTCCTGTTGTAAATGACGATGTTCCTGTTACCCAACTACTTTGACTGCTACGATTTAAACTTCCTCCTCCTGTTTTTCCTGGCTCTTGATCATAAATTTTTGGACAACTCTTATAGCTTGGTGTATACGTCGTTCCATAACTTGAATTTACTGCCTTCCTTTGCGCATCTGTTGTCATATTCGTTACTTTGTCTATATCATCCTGATTTATACTTCTTACTGTTATTGCACTTCCATATGTACTATTTCCAAATGCTGTCGCACATGCATCATTTAGTATTTTTACTGCATTATTATATCCATTTGCTGCTTGGAATGTTATGCTTCCTGCTAGCGTTTCTGATATTAACAATAGCTTATTTCCTTGCACTCCCCATATTCTCCACTTCATATTGTTATTTGCTGAGAATGTTTGATTTGAACTTGTTCCTGAATATGTTGAACTTACTGTATAGTTACTTCCTGCTGGTTTATAGTCTACATATTTTCCTGCATACTCTGTTTTTTCTAATTCCTCTGGTGGTTTTCCTGCTGTTACTGTTGCTTGTGTTACTGTCGCTGATGTTTTTGTTTTTCCTGCATTATCTGTAACTATTACTCTTATATAATATGTTGTTCCTGATGTTAATCCGCTAAATGTATAGCTATTACTTGTTTGTGCTGTTGTTTCTTTTGCTATACTTGCAAATGTATTTACTGTACTTGCTTGGAATTTATATGTTGCTATTCCTGATGTTGCATCTGCTGCTGTAGCCTGCACTGTCATTCCTGTTGCTGTTACATTTGTTGGTGTTCCTAGGCTGGCTGTACTTGGATCTGTTACGTCTCTTTTTATTGTGTAAGTAGTTGTTTCTGTTGAATTTTTGCTTCCATCTGTTGCATATGCTTTTATTGTATGTGTTCCATCTGTGCTTATTGTGACTGTTGCTGTTCTTCCATTTACTTGTGTTTGATTTCCGTCTAATGTATATACTATCTTTGTTACTCCTGTTTTATTTGCATCTGTTGTTGAATCATTTATTGTTACTGTTATATTTCCTGTATTATACCAACTATTTGACCCATTTGGTGTTGCTGGTGATATAGTTACTGTTGGTGTTGCAACTATTCCTGCTGTTGTTCCTGTTGTTGTTCCTGTTGTTATATTTCCTGCATTATCTACTGCCTGTACTTCTATTGTATAACTTACTTTTTCTGTTAATCCTGTTACTGCAAAACTTCCTGTTGTATTTGCTAATGATTGTTTTACTACTGTACTTTCATTCTTTACATAGAAATTATAATGTTTTATTCCTGATGTACTGTCTGCACTACTTGCTCCTATTATAAATCCTGTTGTTGTTTGATCACTTATTGTTGGTGTAAATGCTCCTGGTTTATTACTATCTTTCTTCACTGTCAATGTTTTTACTGCACTTGATATATTTCCTGCTCTGTCTTTTGCTGTAAATCCAAATTGAAGTGTTCCTTCTTTTGCTTTTGCTATTTCTATTGTTCCACTTGTTCCTGCTACATATGTCTTTCTGTCTTCTGATACATCATCTGTTGCACTTCCTGCTGGTATTTCCCAATAGTAGTATCCAACTATTCCTGATCCTCCTGTTCCATCTGTTATGTTATTTAGTCTTAATGTTACTGTATCTGATATATACCATCCTGTTTCTGTTCCATTTATTGTTCCTCTTGTTCCTGTTACATCTATATCTCCTATGCTTGGATGTGTATTATCATATTGAATTTCGTCTCCTACTTCTACTTCTGATGCATTTCCATATTGATCTTCTGTATATGCTTGGATCTTATATGTTCCTGTTGTTCTTATTCTTACTGTTGCCTCACTTGAATTTATTGTTGTATAATTTGTGTCTGTCACATTTTTATAACATACTTTTGTTGCATTTGCATTTGTTGCTGTTATTGTAAGTACTACTTCTTGATCGTCTTTTCCATACCATCCATTTTCACTTGTTCCGCTTGATGTCATTGCTATTACTGGCTTTCCTACTTTTGTTGTTGTTACTGTTATTCCTGTTCCTGTCCTTACATTTCCTGCATTATCCACTGCCTCTACTGTTATGTTATATGTTGTTTGTGACCTTTGTCCTGTTACTGTTATTGTATTTTCTGTAGTTTTTTGTGCTACAGGGCTTCCATTTACATAAAAATTGTAGTATAATAGTCCTGATGTATCATCACTAGTTCCTGCTGTTATTGTAAATCTATCTGCTCCTATGCTTCCTTCTACTATGCTTGGCTCAAACGCATTTGGCTTCTCACTATCTTTCTTTATTGTCATTGTTCTTATATTTGATTTATTTCCCGCATTATCTTTTGCTTGGAATGATAGTACTTTTTCTCCTTCACTTGTTACTCTTACTGATCTATCTGTACTACTTACCCATGTTTTATCTATATCTGCTACATCTGTTGAACCTTCCCAGTAATAGTATCCTGCTACTCCTGAGTTTCCATCTAATACATTTCTTACTACTAATTCTACATTTGATGTATACCAACCATTTAGTCCTTCTGTTCCACTTCCTACTCCTATATTTCCTAATTCTGGTGCTATACTATCATATTTTATTTCTTTTGTTGATATATCTGATCCATTTCCTTTTTTGTCTACTGTGTATGCATATATTATTGTTCTTCCTGATTTGTTTATACTTATATTTGCTGTCTTTCCTGCTGCATATGTATATGCTACATCCGCATTTGTCTTATAATATATTCCTGTTGCTGTTTCATTTTGTGTACTTATTACTATTTCTACTGCCTTTTTATCTTTTCCATACCATCCATTTTCTATTGCATTTTCTGATGTTATTTGTATATTTGGTGCTACTACTGTACTTGATACTCTTATCCATGAACTTCTTGTTTTTCCATTATTTGATGTTGCTTTTACTTGATACCATCCTGTTTCTTCTACTTCAAATGTTGCTGTATTTGTATCTACTGTTTGTACAACTTGATCTTTATATATTAATTCTATTTTCTTAATTCCATCTTCACTACTTGCATTTGCTGTTATTATCGCTTTTATTTTATCATAGCTTGCACTTAATGTTGGTAATCCTGCTCCTCCTTGTGTTCCTGAGAAATCTATTCCTTGTTGTCCTGTTGTCTCATCATAGTATACATTGTATACATACCCATCTGTTGTTGTAACTATTATATCGCTCTCTCCTGGTACTGCACTTTCTATCCAGTCCTCTTCCATCATTCTTTCTGCTATACTATCTAATGTTGTTGCTTTTCCTTTCACTGCATCTTCTAAGATTATACTTTGCAACAATATTTCTATTTGTTCTTGATTCTGTTTTACTATATATTCGTTTGCGACTTTTGTTGATGTTGCCAGTAATCCTTCTTTCCCTGTTAGCCCTTTTATGGTTACTGCTGCTAGTATTACTATTAATATTATCATTATTATTAATGCTATCAGAGTTATACCTTTTTCCTTTTGAGCAAATTGGGACACATTAAATGTTTTATGCCCCATAGGACTATAAGATGTATTCTTTCGTCCTATTAGTGTTTTTCTTCGTTCTTTTGTCCTCATAATTTTTCTTTCCTTTCTTTAGTTTTTTAATGTTTTAATATTTTTCTTTTTTTTGTACATACTTATTATCAGATATTCCTTCTTGGCAGGAAACTAAAATAGCCAAAGTCAAAACCAAACAAAACCAAAACTATCTAAGTTTCCTCCCAACAAGGAATATCTTCTAAAAAATTTACCTCTTGGATTTTACATCTTTATTATAAGTTCTTTTTTTGAACATGTCAACAAAAAAATACAAAAATTTTGGATTTATCGCCAAAAAAGTTTTAAATGTGATTATATATTACATTAAGGAGTATTATTTAATTTTTATTTTAGATTGGAGTCTTTTTAATGAAAAAAATTTATGAGACTGTTAGAGACATGCGTGAAGACCGAGATTTAAGACAAAAGGATGTAGCTCAGTTTCTAGAGTTGTCAAGAACTACTTACAATCACTACGAACTAGGTCATACCAACTTTACTGTTGATATGATTATTAAGCTTGCCAAACTTTTCCACACTACACCTAATGTTTTATTAAATTTTGATGCTTCTCCTGAAATTACTGATCCTGATTTGATCAGGCTTTGTAAAATTATAAAAAAAGAACGCATAGATACTAAAACTTTGCTTCAAATTATTGAGCTTAGTAAAACTTTGCGTCCATAAAAAATTTTTATTTCTCAAAATCATCTAAAGATTTAAATTCATAACCCATTTTTTTAATTTCTTTTATAACATCTCCCAAAATCTCAGAATTATCTTTTGATGTTGAATGTAATAACATTATACACCCTGGATGTATATTAGCTATAATTTTGTTTTTTGCATATTCTGTTTTTCCTTGTTTTTTCTCATCCCAATCATCATATGCAAAACTCCACATTACAGTTCTATATCCAAGGTTATTTGTAATGCTTAAAGTCCTTTCACTATATTCCCCTTTTGGTGGTCTTATATATTTCATTTCATAATTAAATTTTTCAAATATTGTAGTATGAAGTTTCATAACTTCTTCTTTTATCTCACTTTCTGAAATTGATGGCATACTTTTATGATTTACTGTATGATTTCCGAACAATATGATTTTCTTTTATCATCCTTTCTACTAAATCACTCGCTGTATTTAGATAATGTGCAGTTATAAAAAAAGTTGCTTGAACTTCATTTTCTTTTAACGTATCTAATATTTTTTCCGTATATCCTGCTTCATATCCATTATCAAATGTCAAATACACATATTTTTTATCTGCATTCCCCATTGCTATTCCTTCATATTTTTGTATTAATTCTAAATTTACTTTTCCAAGATCTGGTTGTTTATTATTTTCTTCCCTTTTTATTCCCCAACAAATTTTTTGATTACTTAAGACACTTGCACTCGTTGTTACACTGCTTTCATTATATGTATACATAGCCCATATTAATATTAGTGCAAAAACTAGCGTTAATCCTGCTAGTTTTTTTATTATTAATGAAACTAAGCTTTTAGATACTCCCTCACAATCTTTTACTGTTTTAGTTGATGAGTTTCTTATATTAATTTTCATATGGTCTCCTTTCTTTAAATCTATATTAATTTTATAAAAAAATATTCTTAAGTAATACATTATTTAAAATTTGCATATATTTAATTTTTAATCTAGAAGTTATTGCTTTTAACTTAATTCAAGTTTTTTTCTAAAAATTTCAAAAAAAATTACAAAAATCAACATTTTTTACTAACAGTTCATTGACATTATTCCCATTTTGTTTTAATATTAATTTTGATATGAAAAATTGTAAATTTTTTACAGCACTTTTTTATTTTATGTTTTCACATGGAGGATGAGATAATGTTAAATTTTGCTTTATGCGATGATAATTTATCTTTTTTAAATAATTTAGAAAAAACAATCAATAAACTTATTCTAAAAAATGATTTTAATGCAAAAGTAGGTTTTAAATCTACTAAGATTTCTGATGTATTAGATTATATGAAAAATAATAAAGTTGATGTTTTATTTTTAGATATTCAACTTAAGTCAGATGTAAATGGAATTGATATTGCTGAAAAAATTAGGGATACAAATAAAGATATCTATTTCATATTTACTACTGGTCATTTAGAATACGCATTTTTAGCTTTCCAAGTTAAAGCTTTTGATTACATTCCTAAGCCTATAACTGCTGAAAGACTTGAAAATACTTTAATCAGATTATTTGATGATATTGATTTTGCTTCTAGCAATTTTATATCTTTAAATAGTAAAACTTATATTAACCAAAATGATATTTACTATATTAAAAGAGATGGAATGAAGCTAGTTTTTAAAACTAATGAAAACACTTATGAAACTTATAGTTCATTTAATAAAGTTTCTACAAAATTACCTAATAATTTTATAAGATGTCACAAATCTTATATTGTTAATGTAAATAATATTAGTCATATTGAAACTAATACCAATACTCTTTTCTTTAAAAATGATACTAAATGTTATATTGGTCCAAAATATAAAAATAATTTTATGGAGGTGATTAATAATGAATTTATTACAAACGATTTGGAATCTATTAACAACACCTAATGAAGGTATTGTTGGAATTATATTTAATAATTGGGGAATACCATTTATTTTTATTGAAATAACAGTTAGCTTTGTTCTTGCCTTAACTATTCTTAATTTGAATTATACCAAGAAACAAATGATTATATCAGTATTATTGCTTGCTCTATTATCTGGTATTTCAAATACACTTTTGCCAAAACCTTATTGTGCTTATATTAATATGGTTTTATATCCTATATTTACAACTGTAATATTTAAAGCAAATCCAATTAAGGCACTTGTTGCACATATTGTTCCTTTAGCAGCTACTGTTGTTTTTGAAAATATATATTGTAAACTAGGTAGTTCTCTATTTAATATGTCATATGAAGAATTGCTTTTAACTCCATTATCTAGAATAATTATCGTTCTTCTTATCTATAGTTCTATATACTTAATAAGCAGAGCAGTTAAATACTTTAAATTAAATATCTCATTTATAGAAAATATGAGTAAGAAAAACAAAATTGTCTTATCTTTAAATTTTGTTTTCGCTTTAATAGCAATTGGTATGCAATTTTATCTTGGTGTATTTTATGTAGAAAATCTTCCTTGGTTCATTACCTTGCTAAGTATAATATCTCTGATTTCTTATTTTAGTATAAGCATTTTCAGTCTACTAAAAACTACAAAACTAGAAGAAACAAGTCAGACATTAGAACAAGCTCAAATTTATAATAAAACTTTAAAATTATTACATGATAACTTAAGAATATTTAAACATGATTTCTCAAATATTATGCAATCTATTGAAGGTTATATTGCAAATGATGACATGAATGGTCTTAAAACATATTACAAAGAAATCAAAAATGAATGTAACAACTCAAATAATTTAACTGCTCTTAGTCCAAAACTTATAAATGATCCAGCATTATATAGTTTAATTGCTTCAAAATATCTTCTAGCAGAAGAAGCAAATATTACTTTTAATGTTAATATATGTGTAGATTTTAAAGACATAAAAATAAGTCCATATATACTTACAAGAATTTTAGGAATACTTTTAGATAATGCAATAGAAGCTGCTAAAAATTCAGATGAAAAAGAAATCTGTTTTGATGTAAATGGTCCTTTTAGAAATTCTTGTATACAAAAATATGTAATTTCTATTAAAAATACTTATTCTAATAAAGATGTTGACTTAAATAGAATTCGTGAAAAGGGTTATACTTCAAAAACTGAAGAAGAAGGTTCTCATGGTCTTGGATTATGGGAAGTAAATAAAATTCTTAAAAGAGCTGAAAACCTAAATTTACATACTACTAAAAATGACAAGTACTTTAAACAAGATTTAGAAATATTTAATAATTAACAAAAAAAACATAAAGTAAAAGCACCTAAGCGAAAAGGTGCTTTTACTTTATGTATTATTTGTAACTTTATATTATTTTTTGATAGTTATACTATCATTTTAAGGAAATATTATATTAATTTAATCTTTATTTTTAGATTGTAAATTTTAATCTTTTTTAATTAATGCTTTTGGCATTTTTGGTTGATGGAATATTCCTGCAACCCAGCAAGCCGCATTATTTGATTTAGCTGCTTTTTCTGCCATTTTAGCTAAAGTTTTTACCATATAAAAACTCCTTTCTTTAGTATTTTTATATAACACAAGACAAAAGCCGGCTTTTTATCTTGTATTAAGCTTTAGTTTTCACTATATACTTCATGTCCATATTTATTGTTAAATAGTATGTATATAGGTCTTGTAATCATTATTGAACGTATTAAACATCCAAATATTAAAATGTTTGAAATAACTATATTATTTAAGAAAATTGAAACTACTAGGCTAATTGTTAGAGTGATACAAGCCATAATTTTCTTGAATCTTCTTTCCTTTTTTCTTAGTATTGGTACATTTTCTGTATCAGCAGGTGCATATATTAAACACATAATGCTTCCAAATATCCAAACTGCAAATATAGTTAAATATCTTTCAAGGCTAATTACCTGAAGTAGGTTTTGACTCAAAATTACTCCTCCGCAATAAACAGCAGGAGTTGTTATTATACATCCTATATGGCTATTAGCATGTGCTCCTCCTGCAAACATTCCATAAGGTGAAAGAATAATATATGATAATATTGCTAATGGCAAAACTCCAAGGAGGTATGCGATACAAAACATTATAATTAACTTTGGGATTTCTCCTATAATCATTCTTAATCCATAATCAATTACTTCTATTCTATCGCTTGTAATATCTGGAATTTCTTCTTTTAACTTTATATTGACCTTTTCACAAATACTATCTAATACTTTTTCTATCATAGCCAAACTTCTCCTAAGGGTAAACTTTCCTTTGTGTGATGATTTTATAATTTATTTAATTGTTTTGTTAAAAAGATTTATGAAATATATCGTTTGTTTTATGAATTACCTATTTTTTTCTTTTATAAAATATTTTCCAACTTTTGTAAAAACAAAAAAGAATATATAAAATTATTTGTTTCTCGTTAGTCTTCTTTTTTAACATATAATAGTTAAAGCTATAATATGTTAAAAACCGCTACCACACTAAGCAAAAATTGCATAATTTTATATATTCTTTTTATTTATATTGTTATTTTTATAATTTTAAATCTTCCACAATTTTCCATGTTCCGGTTAATTTCTGGAAGTGTTTTAAATGTCATAAGCTCTTTTGTTATTGGATGATAAAAACTTAATCTATAAGCCCAAAGCGCAATTTGTTTACCGTCTTCCTCTTGAACCATATTTCTGATCTCCATAGATACTATGACCTATATTACTAATCTGAACTCGTATTTGATGATGTCTACCAGTATGTAATAGTATTCTCAAAACAGACAAATCTATTTCTTCATTATATTTTAATACTTCATAATCAAGTTTAGCTAATTTCGCACCTTTAGTTCCTTCTTTTACAACTTTACTTATGTTATTTTTCTGATTTTTTATAAGATAATCTTCAAGTGTTCCTGTTTTATTTTCAAACTTTCCATCTACTACTACTAGATATTCTTTTTGTATTTTTCTCTCTCTTACTTGTTCACTTAACCTTGCTGCAGCTTTTGAAGTTTTAGCAAATACCATTACTCCACCAACTGGCCTATCTAATCTATGTATTAAAGCCAAATACACTTCTCCTGGCTTATTAGCTTTCTCTTTTATGTATTCTTTTATTAATTTTAGCATATCTACATCTTCAGTTTTGTCTCCCTGTGAAGGTACATTTGGCATTTTTTCTACTACTATCACATGATTATCTTCATATATTACATTTAGTTCTTTCATTTAATTCTCCTATCAATTATTACAATTTACTTTGTAAATTGCATGCTGAGACTCTAACTTAAAGATTTTACCTTTGAGCATTTTCAAATCTGCCATATATACCACATGGTAAAACTATATTGCTCTCCTTTACAGGTAGTCCAATTTCTCCTGAATATGATTTTCCTTTATATCTTCTTTCTACTGT
Source organism: uncultured Clostridium sp. (assembly GCA_947572545.1). Taxonomy (GTDB): domain Bacteria; phylum Bacillota; class Clostridia; order TANB77; family CAG-508; genus JAAWPK01. Next base: position 15,415 of record CANPCK010000011.1, read on the forward strand.
TAATCTCAAGATATTTTCTAATACTTTACTAGATATTCCTGTTGTATATGAATTTATAAGGAAAAATAATGGATTATCACTTAATACATTTGAACATAATTTTACCAAATCATATATTCCTTCTTCGAATTGCCATACTTCTCCATTTGTTCCTCTACCATAAGAAGGAGGATCCATTATTATCGCATCATATTTATTTCCCCTACGAATTTCACGATTAACAAATTTTACAACATCATCTACAATATATCTGACAGGTCTACTGCTAAGCCCTGAAGCTTCTACATTTTCTTTTGCCCATGAAACCATTCCTTTTGAACTATCCACATGACAAACACTAGCACCTGCACTTAGACATGCAACAGTTGCTCCACCAGTATATGCAAATAAATTCAATACTTTTATTTCTCTTTTTGCTGTCTTTATCTTGTCTATCATCCAATCCCAATTAACTGCCTGCTCTGGAAATAAACCTGTGTGCTTAAAGCCCATAGGTTTTATATTAAAAGTAAGATTTTTATATTGTATCTTCCATGAAGCTGGAAGTTTATTTTTATATTCCCAATATCCACCACCAGTCTTACTTCTTATGTACCTTGCATTCTGTTTTTTCCACTCATTAGGTTTTTGTTTTTCTTTCCATATAATTTGTGGATCTGGTCTAACAAGTGTAATTTCTTTCCATTTCTCTAATTTTTCTCCATTTGCTGTGTCTATTATTTCATAATCTTTCCAGTTATTTGCTATATCCATTCCTTCTCCTTAAACTCTCAGGCAATTAATAATTTTACTTGCACTGAACATTATTTCCTACATTTTTCCTAACATATTTATAAAATTAAATATTAGCACTGCATCAATCACGCAAAAACTTACTCCTAAAACTAAAATAAACCCTATAACTTTTTTCATTCGTAATTCCCCCTTAAGAAATGTATATTCCTTTAAGTTGGATTTTAGTACAAGTTTTGTATGACATAATTCTAAATTATTTTAGTGTATTCTTTATTGTTTTAGCTAGTTCGTGGTTTATTCCCTTTACTTCTATCAATTCTTCAATTTTTGCACTTTTAATTCTCTCTACACTTCCAAATTGTTTTAATAATAATTGTTTTTTCTTTTCCCCTATTCCTTCTATATCATCTAAACTTGATTTTAACATTTCCTTGTCTCTCAATTTCCTATGATATTCAATAGCTGTATCATGTACAGTATCTTGAAATCTTGTAATCAAGTTCATTGCATTTTCAGAAAGAGGTATTTCGGTCTTTTCTTTATTTATTAAAGCTCTTGTTCTGTGTTTATCATTTTTTACCATTCCATATATTGGAATTTCTACTTTACATTTGCTACATGCTTCTAATGCTGCTCTAATTTGTGTAATTCCTCCATCTACAAATATCAAATCTGGAAGTTTACCAAATCCGCCCTTTTCACTCTCTAACGAACGTTTTATTCTTCTTTCTATAACTTCTTCCATACATCTTGGATCATCTTGCCCAAATACTGTTTTTACTTTAAATCTTCTAGATAGTGATTTATTTATTTTTCCGGTCTTGCAATACACACATTCCTGCAACAATATTCGTTCCAGATATATTTGATATATCAAATGTCTCTATTTTATTTGGGAATTTATCTAAATTTAATATTTCTTTTAACTCACTTAATATTTCATATTTGTCTTGTGCGTTATTCTCTAGTGTTACTTTTGCATTATTTTTCGCCATTTCTACAAATCTTAATTTTTCTCCTCTTTTTGGAGATTTTATTTCAACCTTTTTATCCGCTTCCCCTGACAAAATATCTGCTAGTATTCCTTCATCCTCTATTTCTTCTTCTATCATAATTTTACTTGGTATATTTGAATTTCCTACATAATACTGTTTTATAAAACCTGATATTATTTCTTTGTTTGTCATATCTCTTAATTCATTTAGGAAATAATGCTCTCTACCTATCATTTTACTTCCGCGCACAAAAAATACTTCTACACAGACATATAGTTCATTCCTCGCAATTCCTATTACATCTATGTCATTTGCATTTATATTAGAAACTTTTTGTTTTTGAGATATATTTTCTATTGCTATTATTTTATCACGAATAGTTGCCGCTTCTTCATATTTTTGTTTAATAGCAGCATCTTTCATATCATTTTCTAATTCTTTTTTTATACCTTCTATTTTTCCTTCAAGTAACATCATTATTTGTTCTATTTGTTTCATATATTCTTCTTTTGAAACATCATTTGCGCATGGCCCCAAACATCTGCCTATATGATAATTTAGACAGACTCTTTTATTTGATTTAAAGTTTCTGCATTGCCTTATTTTAAATCTCTTTTTAATAAAATCTACCATTTCTTTTGCACTACCTGAATTTGCATATGGTCCAAAATATTTTGATCCATCATGCTTTAGCCTTCTTGTTATATATACACTTGGATATTCTTCTTTTATATCTACTTTTATATATGGATAACTTTTGTCATCTTTTAATAGTACATTAAATTTAGGTCTATTTTTCTTTATTAAATTACATTCCAATATAAGGGCTTCTGCTTCATTATCTGTCACTATATATTCAAAATGGTCTATCAAAGAGACCATTTTTTCTATTCTTGCTGTTTTATTATTCTTCCTAAAATATTGTCTTACCCTATTTTTTAAAGATATCGCTTTTCCTACATATATAATATTATCAGCTTTATCCTTCATAAGATATACTCCGTGGTTTTCCTGGGAGTTTTTTTAGTTCTTCCTCGATAATAAACATTTTCTGTCCTTTCGAAATATACTTTTAGTTTTAAAAAGAAATAATTAATGCTAAGCGCATTAATTCAAATATCTCTAAGATGTGTTTTTTTACATGTTGATACGATTTTGAATAAATATCAACAACATAGGACGACATTTATTTTCGAAACTACCCTTCTAAAGTTGCAACATATGGCAAATTCCTATAATTATTGTCTATATCAAATCCAAATCCCACTATATATTTATTTGGCACTATAAATCCTGTGTAATCTATAGGTACTTCTACTTCTCTTCTTTCCACCTTGTCCGCAAGTGTACATACTTTAAGAGTTCTTGGATTTTTAGATTTCAAATGATCTATTAAATATCTCATACTCTTTCCTGTATCTACTATATCTTCTACTATTAATACATCTTTACCCTCTATAGATTCTCTTAAGTCTGTTCTCAATGTAACTTCTCCTGTTGTATCTGTTCCTTCATAACTTGATATTGTAATGAATTCGTATTTTAATTTCGTCTTCATTCTTAATGTTAATTCTACTGTAAAAAATATGGCCCCTCTCATTACACATATTACTGTAATTTCTTTTCCTAGATAATCTTTATCAATTTCTTCTGCAAGTTCTCCTATTCTTTTTTCTAATTCTTCTTTACTTATTAGTACTTTAAAATTTTCGTTCATTATAGGCTCCTTTTTTATAAAAATAACATAACTTAAATAATTAAATATATTATACTATTATTTACTCTTTTTTGCAATAAAATTTCTTTACAAAGATATTTTGTTATGTTATAATGCGATTATATAGGAGGCTTAAGCAATGAACCAAATTTTATATACTGGTAAAGGAAAATCTCATGGACCAGCTTCTTTAAAGTCAATTCTTAAAACTTTTAGTATTTGTTTAATTGTTTTAGGAATAGTTTTTATTGGAAATGGTTCTTATGCTTTATATCAAAACAATATATTACTTAAATCAAATGTTGACAATACTGTTCCAAATATAGCTTTTGAACAAGAAGAAAATAATGCTATTGTAAAAATTACACACAATAAAGGAATTTCAAAGATAAAATATCATTGGAATAATGATGTTGATACAATTATCCAAGGAAACTCAAAGTCATCAATTATATTAGATACTATTAGTATTTCTCAAGGAATTAATACACTTCATGTAACTGCTATTGATATAAATAACAAAGTTTCTGAAAGTTCTTATGAATATGCTTATGATGGAATTAGTATTGAACTTTCTGTTATAGATAGTACTTATATTAAAATATCTGCTTCAGATGTTAATGGAATTTCATATATAACATACAAATGGAATTCTAGTAAAGAAGTTAAAGTTCATCCAGAAGCTGGAAATACTACTTTAATTGAACAATTAACGGAAATTCCTGTTGGAATAAATACTCTTAGTATAACTGCTGTAAATTCTGAAAACAAAACTTTAACTAAAACAAGAGAAATAGAAGGTATCGCTCCTCCACAAATTCAAGTTTATACACAAGAAGGATTTTTGATAGTCACAATTACAGATAATGAAGGGCTTTCATCAATTTCTCAACAAATAAATGTTGATGAACCTTATGTTATAGAACTTAATGGTGAAAAAGAATACAAATATAAATATGATATTTCAAACAAAGATAATATGTTAATCACAATAAAAGCAACTAATGTAAGAGACGTTTCAAAAACATTTAAAGGCAAAAATTACTAAAATTGTCATAGGGAGATTTAGATCTCCCTTATGTATTTATTTAAGAGAGGTAAAATATAATGATACACGAAATATTTGTTGTAGAAGATGAAGACGATTTGATAAATGATTTAAAATCTACTTTTAAAAATAATGATGAAATAGTCTTTAAAAAAATTTCCAGCAAAGAAATTAATGACCATTTACTTGATATTCCGACTCTAATTATTATTAATGAGGACAACCTACATGAAATTTCTCTTTCTGAAGTTTGTAAAGTTATTAGAAATAATGAAGATAATAGTATTACTCCTATAATGGTTTTAACTTCAAATTCTACTTTAAGACATGAAAAAGCAATTTTAAAAAATGAAGTAGAATATTATATTATAAAACCAATAGATAATGAGTGCTTATTCTATATGATAAAAAATATCATTAAACTTTTATATAGAAATAGAGGAATTAGCCCTCTTACAAAGCTTCCTGGAAATTTACCAATACAATCTGAACTAAAAAAACGTTTATTAAAAAAACAAGAATTTGCAGTTTTATACTTTGATTTAGATAATTTTAAAGCTTATAATGATACTTATGGATTTTTAGGTGGAGATGAAGTTATAAAAGAAACTGCAAGAATTATTATTAAAAATGTTAATAGTGGCGAGAATTCTCATAATTTTATAGGGCATATTGGTGGAGACGATTTTGTAGCATTAGTTACAAACAAAAATTATGAAGAAATTTGTCAAAATATAATTTTAGAATTTGATAAAAAAATACTTGATTATTTTTCAGAAGCTGATGTTGAAAAAGGATTTTTAGAAGTTCCAAATAGAAAAGGTATTATGGAAGAATTTCCTTTAGTTTCTCTATCTATTGGTGTTGTGGAAGTTTCAAAAGGTAGATTTCACAACATATTAGAAATTGGAGAAGTCGGAGCTCAAATTAAACATTTAGCAAAAGTCACTCCTGGTAGTGCTTATGCAATTAATCGTAGAAAAGTTTCATAATAATAAAAACCTCACATACTATTATTGTATGTGAGGTTTTTTATATGTTTGTTTTTACTAAAAAGCATTTTGCGTTAATTTTATCTTGTTTGTTTTTATCTTTTTCTTTTTACATTGCTAAAAATAATATTGAAAATAGAAGTTTCGATATAACTCAAGTCTCTGCTATACCAGTTAATGAAAAAGTAATTGTTATAGATGCTGGGCATCGGTCGGAGAAGACGGTGGTGCTGTAAGTAGTTCTGGGATTAGTGAAGCTAGTATTAATCTTAACATTGCACTAAAGTTACAAAAACTATTAGAACAGAGTGGTGCAACTGTTATTTTAACTAGATCTGATGAAAATGCAATTTATGAGATTGATAGTAATTCTAGCTTAAGTAAGAAAAAGGTCTCTGATATAAAAAATAGAGTAAAAATAGGAAATGATGCTTCTGCAAATATTTTTGTGTCGATTCACCTAAATAAAATTCCTGAAACCCAATATAATGGTTGGCAAACTTTTTATAACGTAAAAAGTGAAAATCGGAAAAATTCTTGCTGAAACAATACAAGAATCTTTAAACAAAACTATTAATAGGGAAAATCATAGGCTCGCAAAATCAATAAATAATATCTATATTGTTGACAATGTAGATATTCCTACTTGTATTGTTGAATGTGGCTTTTTATCAAACCAAGAAGAACTTAGTCTCCTAGTTCAAGATAATTATCAAGATAAACTAGCATTTGGTATTTATACAGGTATAATAGAGTATTTTAACAAATAGAGGAAAGATTAACTTTCCCCTATTTATTATGCTTATTTGTTTAATAGTTTTTTCCAAAAGCTTTTTATTGTATTAATGCATCTTACTATTATATTTTCTTTGTACTCTATCATTTGAGTTTCTTGAAATTGTTTTTCTTTCTTTTTGAATATATCATTACTACTATAACTCTCTTTTTTCTTAGCTTCATCTTTGTTGTAATTATCCATTAAAATAATTTTTAATCTTTCCTTCTGATTTTCATCTGCAAAATACTTTTGAAATAATATAACTAATACTGCATTTGCTTCTCTTGATATATTTTGCTCTGCTAAGCTTTTATTTTTATCTAGCATAAATTTATAATCTCTATCACAGTTTTCCTGCAAAAATTCTATTTCTTTTTTAGGTATCCTACTATATTCTTTATTATCTAAGCATTTAAGTACTGTAAGCACCTCAGTATATGGTTTTGCATAAATATTACTTGACATTCTGATCAACACCTCTTTCTAATAATTCCATATATTTCATTGCTTGAGATATATCTACAGTAGACACTGAATTCTCTCCTGTTAGTGCATTTGCTATAATTTGTTTTATTGTTAATTTATAGTCTTCTACACCCGGCAATTTCTCTATATCTACTGCATATTCACTTGCTCCAACTTCATTTAATGCTTCATTTACTTCTTTTATTAGACCCTTAGCATCAAAACTTATCTGTGTTTTACTTATTGGTCCTGTTTCTTGACAATCTTTATATAGTTCTATCTCACTTAATAATATCTCCATAATACCTGTTAATTCTTGTATACTATTCCTATCTACTGTTGTACTTAAATATCCTTTTACTACACTTTCTATTTCTGCTCCAATTGTGTCAAAATCTTGTTCAAACCTAGAATTATCAATGTTTTCTGTAAAAGACTCATCTTTTTCTTCTTTATATCTATTTAAAAGCCACCCAGCTCTATTTGTTTCATAACAATTAATTAGACTTTTAACATCATCTATATTTCCTTCTTTTTTAATTTTAGCAATTAATTCTCTTAAATTCCCCATTTGTTGCTCTTCAATTTCTTTTTTATCTATACATACAACAGGAATATCAAACTGGCTTGCTGCTTTATACGAATTGTTTTTAACTTCTTCAGAGTCATCATCAAAAATAACTATATAATTTGGAACTGCGCCTTCTCTTTCTATTCCAAATTCGCTATAGACTCTTCTTGAATTATATGGAAGTGTTTTTGCTGACATATAATTTTTTCTAGCTGCATCATATGAAAAACTAGTTGAATATGTATTAATATCTATTACTCCCATTAGCCTAATAGATTCTTCTGGAATATCAGTAAAACCATATCTAACTCCATTATTTCCAACTGGTGACGTTCCTAGAAAATCGTTGTTTACCAAAGTCGTTGAAATTATATGATTTCCTTTATCTTCTCCGATTTTTCCATAAAACTCTAAAATCTATTTCCTCACTTAAACTTTCTGTATCTTTTATAAATCTTGTATCTGTACTATGCAAAAGCATATAAAAATTCCCTGATAATTTAATTTGTTTTACTTTATTTCCATTAAATTCTATATATTGCCCATTTTCTTCTTCAAGTGCTTGAATATGCCTATCTGTACCATCCATTTCTGTAATATAGCTTTTTGCACATGCCTTAGCTAAATTTTGACTAAACTTAAAAATTTGACTTGGGCTATATAAATTTACCGCTTCCGAAAATAGTCTGTCTATCTCTACTTCACTATTTAATCTAACAGCTTCTTTTAATTTTGATACTAGTTCTTTTTCTTCATCTAGTCCTTCAAGATTATCTATATCTGCTCCATATTCTTCTAAAAATTTTTCTGCCCCTCCTTTTGTTAGCGAAAATACTTTATCAAGATATATGCTTAATTTGTTATCTACTTTTGTTTCCTTACTATATCTTCCTTGGTATTCTTCTTCTAATCTCTCTTTGTAATTGTCTCCAAAAGGAGCTTTTACAGGAGTGTATGCAATCTCGCTATTTAAAGTACTAGACTCCCTAAATGCACTATCTATAAGCTCACTAATATTAGTATCTTTAGTTACTTCTATTTGAAAACATTTTTTTGCAAAATACGTTATTAATGTTTCTATCTCATCATAATTATCTGGGAGATTTTCATAACCAGAAATTCTATCTCTTAAAACTCTCATTAGTTCTGGGTTATTATTTGCAATTATCACAACTTGTGCACTCATTGCTGGAAACTTTGATAAATATTCTATAAGTTCCTTACTCATAGAAAATATATCATCTCTAAATATTCCAAAATTTACATACCTTAAAGCGTTTTTATCTTTTTCAAGCATCCTTTCTAAAAAAGCTATTTTTTCTCCGTCAAATATCCCCTGTTCATAATATGCCAGAAAATTAGTAATATCACCTACATAGATTAAATTATCAGTAATAATTTTTAATCTTGTGTCTTGTATTTTTTCTTTTCTCTCGTTCATTTGAGCAACTAATGCTCTTATATTGTCTTTTCCCAGTCTATTAATTGCCCTATCAGATGAATGTACAATCTTCATAAATATGCTATCTTCAATATCATCACAATAGACTACATTCCCTGCCTCTAATCTTTCCATTATTATGGGAACTATTTGAGCTTTTTTATCTTCTTCATATACCATGCTTAATAAATTCATTAAGTTTTTAGTAGATAATCTTTCTAGTATTTGCGGATTGTCTAAAATAAACTTATCTATATCTGAATACATTACTTCATTATCTTCAGAATAATATTCTAATATATTAACAGACCTATTATAATGTTTTACTACATAGAAACAGGCTAAATCTTGTTCTCTTACAATTCTTTCTATTAATTCTTCTTTTTTCTCCATATGTTCCCTCTCAGTATAATACTAATCTTCTATTTGTGGTTTTATTAAAATACAAGAAAATTATAACACAACAATAATTTTAAGTCTATAAATATTATAATATAGGTTTTAATTAGTTTTTATATACATATTAATAGCTTCTTTTATTAGTTCATTAATTGAAATGTTTCTTTCAATTGACTTCATTTTTAGCTTATTATGGAGTTCTACTCCCAACCTCACATTTAGAGAACCTTTACATTGTTTTTCTGGATTTATATTAGTCTGTTTACATGTTTCTAAATAATCGTCAATAGCATCTTTAAAATCCTTTTTTAATTCTTTTACTGTTGTCCCTTCAAAAGATATTAATGAATTCTTTAATCCTTCTATTTTACCGCAAAAGCACTCATCCTCATCACTATATTGTACTTCTGCCCAATATCCTTTATATTTCATTATATTATTCATTATATTAACCTCCATTCTTTTAAGATATTTATAATACCTTTAATTTGATAAGACTTTAGTATATTTGTTGGATGTGGTTTATGTAATATTATCTTTTGTTCTACATTATCTTGTTTTACAAAAGCTACCCTTGAGCCAGATGTTTTTCCTTTTTTATGTTAGTAAAATCCTAAATACTCTAGTAAAGTTTTAACTTCTTGGTATGTAAAATCTTTTGGACTCGATTTTATTTTGATTATTAGTTTATCTTTTTTACTCATATATTATACTCCTTCTCTTTTTATTTTGCAACTATTCTTAGTCGCACTTGTTTACTTTTACTTTATTTCCGCTTTTTATTTATCCTTATTTCTATTTCTCCATTTATGTCTGTTCTGTATATTTTGCAACCGTAATTTATTTAGATTTTCTAATGTTGTTTGGTTTGGATGACCAAATTTATTATCTTTTCCAACTCCTATTAATGCTATTTTAGGATCTATTTTTTTCAATAATTCTTTACTAGAAGATGTTTTTGAGCCGATGATGTCCGAACTTTCAAAATATCTGATTTTAACTCTTGTTTTTTATATAACATAATCAAGTTGTCTTCTGCTTCTTTTTCAATATCCCCGAGTAAAAAGTATACTTGTGTTTTGACTTATAAATTTTGCAACTATTGAATTGTTGTTTATATCAGAATGTGGTAATACTTTTGTTGGGTATAATATTTTGATATAAGAACTTTTATCTAAAATAATTTCATCATTTGCTTTTACAACTATTATATTTACTTTCCTTTTATTTGCAATTTCCATTATTTCTTTAAAATTTATATAATTTTCTTTTTGCATTGAAATTATCAAATTTTTTACCTTTAAATTTTCTAATATTGATTTTATTCCGTCCGACAATGATCTGTATCAAAATGACTAATCATCACATAATCTATACTTGTTATCCTTCTACTTAATAAATATGGAATTAATACTTGTTCTCCTATATCATAGTTTTCAGAACCTCCACTATCTATTAAAATTTTTGTATTTTGTGGTGTTATAATCAAGGTACTATCTCCTTGTCCCACATCTATAAAATATAGCTTTAAACACTTTGGTGTTTCTACATAAAGTAGTGTAAACGTTAATACTACTACAAGCATAATTGCAATAATCTTCTTATATCTGTTTTTTACTATTTTCAATATTGGTATCTTCTTTTTTATGCAATAGCAAATACTAAATGTGATTAAGTAATATATTATAATTTCTACTAAATGTGGAGTCGTTACATATATCTTAGATAATGGAATCTTTGAAGTACATGTTATAATAATTTGTAAAATATCAATTAATATTTTATATACATTTCCAAATACTATTGCAAAATTAAAATTTATAAATGAAATTAATATGATCAAAAATCCAAATATAATAATTGCTCCAATCAGAAAACTAGTTATTATATTGGTTACAAAAAAGGTAAGTGATATTGTTTTATAACTATATGCAATAATTGGTAGTATAACGATTTGTGCTGATAAACTAACACAAAATATACCTCTTACATATGCTTTTATTTTTGTAGATAATTTATTTTGAATATTATTCTGTTTTTTATTAAGTATCTCAAAAAAGCATATTATACCAATAGTCCCTCCATATGATAAAAGTACTCCATTATTATTTATGTTATATGGATTTGTTATTAGAATAATAAGGATTGAAAGAGAAATATTAGACCAAATATCACTTTTTCTATAAAAATTTCCGAGATAACAAAACTAGTATAGTCATTATACATGCTCTTGTGACAGAAGGTGTAAAATTTGTAATAGCCAAGAACATTATTAAAAATATAATGCTAATTATTCTTATTTTCGATTTTGAGAGTTTTATATAGCTTAGACACAAAGTTAATCCTATAATAATAAAACCGTACATGAGTGCCAGATACTGCTAAAATGTGGTATATGCTACTAGCCTTAAAATTTTCTATTGTTTCTTCTGGAATTTCTGATGTATCTCCGAAGAAGTATACCTATTGTAATTCTTGCTTCTTCTCCCAAAATCTGTTTTAAATTTGATTTTATTCTGTTTCTTATACTATTTAAGGTTAACTGAATTCTGTTTAAGTTATCTTTTTCTACAATTTGTATTTTTGAAACTTTTACAATTCCATATATATTTTTCTGTTTTAAATATTCTCTATAGTTAAATCCCTTATAATTTGTGGATTCTTTTGCCCTCTCATAATTTCCTTTTAAAATTACTTTATCCCCATAATCTAAATACTCGTTTTTCTTTACATATATTAATAAATTTGACTTTTTAAATTTTATATTATTATTTATAGTTTCTATTTTTATTATATAACCTGCTCTATATTCTGTTTCTTTTCTTTCAGAAATTATTGTACCAACTATTTCTACTTCTTTTATATCTTTATATAAATTCATATGCCTTTCTTCTAAGTATTTTATTTGTATATTAGAAATTATGCCAAATATTATAAACAATAATAATGGAATTATAATATTCCTTTTCTTGTTTTGTGCATTTGGTGTTTTGACTATTATG
>CANPCK010000012.1 GCA_947572545.1 uncultured Clostridium sp.
TTTTGCAATTTGATTTTAATTTTAAAAATAAAAGTTATATAATAATTTTCTATTTTTAAAATTGAATTTATAAATTTTATTTGCAAAATTATAATAATTTAATTTTGTATAAATTTATAAATATTTTACAAAATATCAACTCTTGAAAATCGTTTTTAAGCCATTTTAATATTTTATACATAAAAGTATATATCTAATATATTAAACAATGCATATTAAGTTAAATTTTTAGGAAATAATACAGTATGACATTTATAACATATAGATATATATTATTACTTAAAAACTCTCAAAAAATGACGCATGAGATTTGATTTTAAGCCATTTTAAAAAAATCGACATATAACTTGTTGTCTGAAAAATAGTCTAAAAATCGTTAAAACTCAGTATTCATGCGTTTTCTAGCCAAAACTAAAATCTCTCCGAATTTTGTATGATTTTTTGCACAAAACTTTGATAATAAAAGCCCCACTTATACATCAGTTTATACACATTGATTTGTTTTCATTTATCTTATCTTATCATTTATTTCTCAAAAGTGTCAAGTAAATATAATTATTGAAATAATATCTAACATATAAAACGAATTGTAACGAAGTCTTAACTATTTTCATATCTCCCAAAAGGAGGAGTGTATGAAAAATACAAAAATTATTGCTATTGCAAATCAAAAAGGAGGAGTTGGTAAAACAACGACAGCTTTTTCTGTTGGGGTGGCACTTGCAAAAGAAAATAAGAAGGTATTATTAGTCGATAGCGATCCACAGGGAAGTCTTACAATTTCTATGGGTTGGCGAGAACTTGATAAAATACCTTTAACTATTACTAATTTAATGGAACAGTCTATGAATGATGAAAATATTACAACAAGTGAATCTATATTACATCATCAAGAAAATATAGATTTAATTCCGTCTAATTTAAGATTATCGGTATTAGAAATGTCATTGTTTAGTGCTATGAGTAGAGAGTACACTATGAAAAATTGTCTATTAAAAGTAAGGGATAATTACGATTATATACTCATAGATTGCCAGCCATCTCTAGGAATTTTGACCGTTAATGCGTTGGCTAGTGCGGATAGTGTTATAATCCCAATGCAAAGTCAATATCTTTCTGCTATGGGAATGGCTGAATTATTAAAAACAGTTAGTAAAGTTAGAAATCATATTAATCCAGAATTAAAAGTAGATGGCGTTTTAATTACTTTAGTAGATAAGAGAACAAACTTATCAAAAGAAATGAGAACACAACTACAAGAGAATTATGGAAGTGTAGTAAAGTTTTATGACACACAAATACCTTTTGGAATAAAAACAGCAGAGGCAACTTCTAGTGGAAATAGTATTTTTGAATACGACAAAAATAGCAAAGTGGCAAAAGCATATTCTGCGTTTGCAAAGGAGGTGCTTGAAAGTGGCAAAGAGTAAAATAAAAATACCGTTACCAAGATTAGATGATTTATTTACAACGCAGCTAGAAAGAGATAATCCTAAAATAATACAAATATCAGAGCTTCCAATAAATGCAATAAAAGATTTTCCTAATCATCCATTTAAGGTGTTAGATGATGAGCATATGGAAGATTTAGTTGAAAGTATTAATGCAAATGGAGTAGTAATGCCGGCAATAGTACGAGAAGAAGATGATGGAAGCTATTGTATGATAGCTGGTCATAGAAGAAAACATGCAGCTCATTTAGCAGGTTTAGAAAAGATTCCTTGTATAGTTATGAAACTAAATGATGACGAGGCAACTATTCTAATGGTTGATACTAATTTGAATCAAAGAATAAGTTTATTGGCATCAGAGAAAGCATTTGCCTATAAAATGAAACTAGATGCAATAAAACATCAAGGAAAAAAAGGAGAAGAAACTTCTCGCCCACTGGTCGAGAAGTTAGAAAAAATACTTTCAGCAGAACTTGTAGGAAAAGAAGTTGGAGAGAGTGCTAGAACAATTCAACGATATGTTAGATTAACAGAACTAATACCTGAATTATTAGAATTAGTGGATAAAGAAAAAGAAGGAATGGCAATAAGACCAGCAGTTGAAATTTCTTACATAAGTAAGAAAAATCAAAAATTATTATATGAAAATTTTAAATATAATGAAGCTACAGCCACTTTAAGTCAAGCAAAATTATTAAGAAAACTTGATGAAAATAAGGAATTAACAGCTGACAAAATAGAAGAAATAATGCAAGAAGAAAAACCAAATCAAAAAGAACAATTTAGGACATCTTACGATAAAATTAGACATTATTTTCCAAGCAATTATTCAAATGAACAAATTGATAATAAAATTATGGAATTGTTAGAAATTTTTTGTAAAGAGTGGAAACAAGATGTGGCAAAAGTAAAATGATTCATTATATATAAGTCAAATGTATAAAATGTCCTAAAAATATATATTTACACATTTTAATAAGCCCTAGTGGCTTATTTTTTATGGAGGTGAATTAACATATGTGAACAAAGAAAACAAAATTGGATATTATGCAGTAATACCTTCAACAATCTTATTTAATGAAGATTTAAAAGCAAATGAAAAACTGTTATATGCAGTAATTACAATATTAGCAAATAAAGATGGATACTGTTTTGCATCAAATACGTATTTAGCAGAATTATTCAATGCTAAACCACATACAATCTCGAATTGGATATCACATCTTAATAAGTTGAATTTTGTATGTGTCGAAATCATTAAAAACAATAAAAATGAAATCGTACAAAGAAGAATTTATCCAAATGACACACCCTATATTACAAAAATGACATACCCCTATTCGATAGAAAAGACAGAGAGTATGTCGCAAATAGAACAATATAATAATAATATAAATAATAAGATAGAGAGATTCTTTAATTATATTGTGGGCAAAACCCAAAAGAATCCAGAAAAATTTGCTGAAAATGAAGAAAAAGAATTTAGGGATTTACTCGAAAAGTTAGGCTTTAATTACAAAGAAGAACTAATAAGAATATTTACAGAAGAAAATGTTAAAAAGGTACAAATAATTATATATGCTCTAAAAAGACTATTTACAAGCAATAGAAGGAACTTGATTTATAAAATAACAAGAGAGGAATTGCTATTTATTTATGATAAATGTATAGAAAAGCAATTAGAGTATGAAAACACAGAAGATGAAATAAATAATTTTTTAGATTATTATTATGTAAGTTTAATCAATAGTTTAGGAAAAAGCTAGAAATGGCTTTTATTTTTTTACTAAAAAGTAGGAGGTATATATGATACCAACATATAGTATAGAAAATTTAACAGGAGGACTTGATGTAATGCTACAAAATATTATGAAAATAGGATTTACTGCAACAATAATTATTTTAGCAGTATGGATTATATTAAGCCTTTTAATATGGTGCTTCGGAGCCAAAAAGAAATCCGAAAAGATGATAAAATTTGGAATAAAGAATTTCATAATAACCTTAGTTCTAATTTTGATGATATTGGCAGTACCAATATTATTCAATATATTTTAATAGAACTAAAGAAAGAGTGCATACCATAACCCAAATAGAAAGAAGGTTATGAGAAATGAAAAAAATAAAAAGAAAAAAATTAGATAGATTATATATCAAAATAAAAAATGTAATGTATATGTTACCAATATTACTATTGATGCTACAAAATAAGGTATTTGCAACATCAAGCAGTATTAGTACAGCAGAAGTAAGTCAAGCTACAGAAAATATCAAGAATGCAGTAATTAAACTTGCGATGCCAATACGGTGGAATATTAGTATTTGTCAGCATTGTAGTTATTGCACTCAAAATGATAGTAAACTCAAATAATGCTAATAAAAGGAGCGAATCAATAGGAGCATTAGCTTGGGTATGTGCTGGAACAATGCTACTTGGTTTATCATTAATAGTTTCAGGAATTATATTAAGCATAGCAACAAATCGGTGGTGGAGCATTAGTTACAGGTGGAGGGATGTAGAATGAGTTTATATAAAGTGCCATTTGATTTCTCACACGAAGAAAAGGTATTTGGTGGTTATTTATCATTAAGACAGATGCTATATTTAATTGCAAGTGTAATATCCATCGGAATACTATTTATACACATACCATTAACTGTAAGAACTATAATATTTTTAACTATAGTTTCAATACTTATGGTATTTGCTTTTGTAAAAATAGGCAATACATATACAGACAAATATTTTGTAGACGTTCTAAAATATATATTTAGAAAGAAAATCTATATAATGGAAAGGTAGGAGAATAATGATAATATCGTTTATCTTTATACTTTCAGGAATTGGATTTTTAATTTTTAGCCTAATATATACTAAAAATAAAAGTAGCTTACAAGATAGAAACAAGAAGGATAAATTAAGTATAAAGAAAAGTAAAAAGAAACTTAATAATCTATGGGGAATAGATTGCATTAACAATCAGATGGTTACAATAAATAGGAAACAGCATTCCATAGTAGTTGAGCTAGATAGCATTGAATACAGCTTATTGCATAAAGAAGAAAAGCTAATTGTAGATAGAGAGCTTGTAAGCATATCACAAATGCTAAAGTTTCCTATTCAGTTTTTGGAAATAAAAAAGAATATTGATGTTGGAGAAATGATAGACGAAATTGTAGTAGGGACAATTAATGCAAATGAAAGTATGAAAGAATATGCAAGTAATATAATAGCTCATTTAGAAAACTTGCAAGAAGATCAAAATCTATTTGAGCGAAAAAACTATATGATAATTTCTTCGTTTAATAACAAGCGAAAGGCTGAAATTGAATTAAAAGAGTTCTATCAATTATTGAAATACCACTTAATGAATATCAAAGTAAATGTGAGACTACTAAGTGATGAAGAAATTATAGAATTGATATATGAACAATTACACAAAGGAAGTAACAATAAGGCAATGGATATTATAGAGAAAGGAGGTCTTGAATTATATGTTACCTAGAGAAAAGAAAATTAAGCCATATAAAAAGCAAAAAAGGCAAAAGGAAGAAAATATCTTTGATAATCAGCCTCATCTTATGTCTTTATTATCTCCAGAATTATTGCAAGAAAAAAGAGATTATATCTGTATGGGAGATGACAAATATGCTAGGATATTTCAATTAGTCTTTTATCCAAATTATATTGAATTAGGTTGGTTAGATGATATTTTAAATTCAATAGGAGATGTGGATATTTCTACTCAAGTGCAAGTTGCAGACGAAAGAAATGTAATAAAATATCTAACACACAAAGTAACTAAACTACAGTCTGATTATATTTTATTTGAAAAACAAGGGAATATAGGTGAATTACATACATTAGAAGAAAATATCATAAGTTTTGAAGAAATGAGAAGAGATATACAAATTAATAATG
This sequence comes from uncultured Clostridium sp., assembly GCA_947572545.1. Taxonomy (GTDB): domain Bacteria; phylum Bacillota; class Clostridia; order TANB77; family CAG-508; genus JAAWPK01. The sequence continues at coordinate 5,374 of CANPCK010000012.1, forward strand.
ATAAACTGTTTTTCATAAAGATAACATTAAGATTAAATGCGAAAAATTTAGAAGAACTAAGAGAAAAGAGCAAGTTACTTAAAGACGAATTTGCAAATAGGTCTTGTGAAGTTAGAACTTTACATTTCAAACAATTTGACAGCTTAAAAGAAACTTTGCCATTAAACAATAATATCATAAAAGATAATAATAGAAATATGACAACACAAGGATTAGCTGCAATGTTTCCAATAGCAAGAACAAAAGCAAGTACGAAAGATGGAATTTATCTAGGAAGAGATTTATTTACAGGACTTCCAATAAACCTAGAAACATTTACAAAAGACTTATCTAATGCAAACATTGCTATATTTGGTATTCCAGGAAGTGGAAAGTCAGTAACTGTTAAGACAATAGTTCGGTAGAAATGCTTTGATAAAAAGAAGGTCAGCAATACTCGATATAGAGGGCGAATATGTAGAACTAACAGAAAGACTTGGTGGTAGAACTATAAAAGTTAGACAAGCAGTTCCAATACGGAATTAATTTATTTGATATTGACATAGATGAAGAACTTGGAATTGTAGATATAGATAGTAAAATAACAGAGATTAGAGCAATTTTTAATGGAATAATAAATAAATATGAAAATAGAACACTAAAGAGCAAAGAAATAGCAGATATTGAAAGAGCAGTAAGAGAGGTTTATAAAGAAAAAGGAATAACAAAAGACAAAGAATCAATATATGAAAAACAGGGTGGAAAGCATGAAGGAGTAATAACACTTTCAAATGTAAAAAAGAAAATGCCTACACTAACAGATTTACATAGAGTTATAAAAGAAAAGATAAAAAATAATGAATTAGCAAGTACCATTTCTAACTTTTTAAAAGGTAATACACTTGGAATATTTGATTGTCAAAGTACACTAAAAATAAACGATCAAATATTATGCTTTGATATATCAGAAATAAAAGACGAAATAATGAGATACTATGTATGTTTAGTTTTAACAACTTGGATAACCAATAAATATATGGCGACTAAAGAGAGGAATAAAAGATATGTAGTAGTTGATGAGGCTTGGAATTTATTTAAAAATCAAGAAACATCAGATTTTTTAGAAAATTTAGCAAGAAGGGCAAGAAAGAAAAGGGTGGCAATGATACTTGCAACACAAAATCTAGCAGAGCTAAGGCAAAATAGACAAGCAGAAAGCATTATAAATTGTTGCGATACAATAATATTACTGAAACAAGCTATAGGTAGCATTGACCAGGTAATGGAGTTTTTCAAATTACCTACAGGTGTAAAGGAAATATTAACAAAGGCGAGAGCAGGAGAATGCGTATTAGTAAGAGCAGGAGATGTCAGAGCAATAAAAATAGACATGACAAAATATGAAAGTGAATTTATTACAACATAAGGAAGGAGGCAGAAAATATTTGAAAAGTAAAAAGATTATAGTAAGTATTCTATTGGTAATACTTATTTTTTTTAATCTCAAAAGTACAGTAAATGCAAGTATTTTTGATGATGATTGGCTTGGGGATAATAAAAAATCAGAGATAGAAACTACAATAGACAAAGATGATGGAGGACTTTTTGAGAAGATTATCGCAAAAATGATACGGAGGAATAGCTGAAACAGTATTTGATTTGACTACAAATGAAAAATTTGGAGTTCGGATTTAAGAATTATGATGAGTTAGTTTTTGGAAACAATCAAACAGATATATCTCCATTTACAAAAGATAGTTGGAATTTAATAAATAAATGGTATTGGACTATTGCAGGAATAGTTGGAGGACCACTTCTAATTGCTATTATAATTTTAGCTTGGAAAATGATAGGAGCAGGTATAAGTCCAGACAAAAGAAATGAAGTAAAAGATAATCTCATGCGTTTGTTTTTTGGAGTTTCTTCAATAGCAATAGCACCGATATTTGTTAAGTTTATGTTACTTCTAAATAATAACCTTGTTGCAATGCTTGTATCAAAAGCACATGGAAGTTTAGATGATTTGCTTGGAAATTCGCTATTAACAAGCATAAACACAGGAAATGCAATAGCAACAGCAATAGTAATAGCTTTATTTGCTTATTTGTTTGTAAAGATAAATATAAAATTTATAATAAGACAGTTTACATTAATTGTATTTACGATATTTACACCAATAGTTGCAGTATTTTGGATTATAAATAGACGAACAATAGCATCAAGTATATGGTTTCGGACAAATAATAATAAATTCGTTTATGCAATTTGTATATGCTTTTTTGTTTTTGATATATTTGACTTTCTTGCCTTCCAATGCTGGATGGGCTATAAGTCTTTTATGGGGAATGATGATATTGCCTCTAGGAGATGCACTTCAAAATACAATGCAAAACTTAGTAAGCAGAGTTGCAGGAGTAAACAATGAAGAACTTGCAAACAGAGGAATAGGAATGCGGTGCAGCTATGGGATATACAGTAAAATCTATTGCTTATCAATTTAAAGGAAGTAATGCTGAAGAAAATGGAACAAAACCGAGTATATTATCAAGAGTAATAAATAAGGCAAATAACGCAGAAAGTGAGCAGACAAAAAGTACAAGTTATGAAAGTTATTCCAAAGATATAATGGAAGATAAAAATAATATTTCAATAACAAAACCAATAAATCAAGCCGAAAATATCACCAATAATACAAATAACGTAAATAATACAGTTACAAACGAGATAAAAGAACAAAACAAAGTAAGTGGGGCAAGAAAAGCATTCAATGTTGGAAAAGAATTTATGAACTTTGGTATGTATATGGCAGAACGGAAGAAATTTCAAAAATAATAGGCAAGATATAACGCAAAGGAGAAACTATAACAGACCTAATATAAATAATACAAGAAAAGAAGATAAAAGCGAAACAAATAACAAAATTAGATTTTTAGAAGAAGATGATGAAAATGATTAAAAATATCGTTAAATATAAATTAAAAAAGAAAATCACCAAAGCTATTCTTTTTGCAATAAAACCTTTTATAGTTCCAATATTACTAATACTTATTCTTATAATTCTTGTTTGTAGTATAACAGATATGTTATATGTTGCGTTCGACAATGACGACAAAATAGATATGAAAAAGGAGCTTGCATACTATGATACAACTTATGATAAAGAAAAGGATAAGCAAGAAGTAAAAGGATTTTTTGCTAGTGTATTTGATTTCGTAAATAAAATTTTTGGTGGAGGAGGTATGTCTAAAGAAACAGATTGGCCTGTAGAACGGACATTATAAAATAAGTAGCAAATTTGGGAATAGAGATGCACCAACAGAACGGAGCTACAACAATGCACAATGGAATTGATATACCAGCACCTGAACGGAACAAAACTTGTATCTATTATGGATGGTGAAGTAGTTTCTTGTCGGTTGGGGAGGCTCTGGAGGATACACGATAACAATAAAAAGTTTAGATGGGGTTTATAGGTATTCATATTGTCATTGTTCACCAGAATTTATTGTATCGGTAGGACAAAAAGTAAAAAAAGGAGAAATTATAGGAAAAGTAGGACCTAAAAATGTATATGGAATAACTAATAATCCATATAAAGATAAAAATGGAAATCCAACAAATGGCTCAACAACTGGTTGCCACTGTCATTTTACCATAAGAAAAAATGGAGAATTAATAAATCCAGAAGAAACATTACAGAAAGGAGAGCTAGCTTAAATGGTAGTAATATATACAGGAATAGAAGAAATAGATAAAGAACTTCAAAAAGTAATTAAAGATTCAATAGTAGCACATTATAGTGAATATTTAGTTGAAAACAATACATTTGAAGGACAGACAGCTGTTATATCGCTTAAAGCAATAGGAGATAATTTAGAAGACTTGCATGAATTTCTATATATGCTAAAGAAAATGAACATAAGAGTTATCTTATTATTAAAAAATCAAAAGCAAGAAGAAATAAAGATAGCATTAGGACTCGGAATTTATGACATAGTAATTGGAAATTTCTATCCAAGTCAAATAAAAGAGATACTGAAGAAACCGAGAGAATTTAAAGATATAGCAGACTTATATAGAAAAACATTTAATATTAAAGAAAAGAAAAGGCAAAGGGTTAAGGAAAAGAAACTTAATTCTTTTTTTAGTAGAAAATAAAAATGATATAAAGCAACGAAAGGGGTGATGCACATGTAAAATAGTAGAGAGGGGGCACACATAAGATGAAGAAAAAAATTGTACTAATTGTTATTATTATATTTACAGCTATATTAACAATATCGTCATATATATTGATTAAGGACTTTTTAGAATATAGTGAAAGCGAAAAAGGTAACATGGAACTTATAGAAAGTGTGATAACAGAAGAAGGCAAAAAAGAGAAAATAACAATAGATTGGAAAGAACTAGAAAATATCAATAAAGACATTATAGGATGGATAAAAATAGAAGATACAAAAATAGATTATCCAATTCTGCAAGATAATGATAAATTAAAATATTTGAAATGTTCAGTGGATGGAAAATGTAATAGTAATGGTTCTATATTTACATTAAACCATAATCCATTTGTAGACGATATAACTACAATATATCGGACATAATATGAAAAATGGAGCAATGTTTTCAAATTTAAGTAAATATATGAATGAAAAGTTTTTAAGAGAGCATTCTACTTTTAATATATATACGAAAAATCAAAACTATATTGCAAATGTTTTTAGTATTTATTCTATTGGAGTAGACACAGAAGAAAAGAATATTAAAAATTTAAGTTTTGAAGAAGAGATAGAATACTACAAAAATGCAAGTAAATATTTTATAGACAATATAGGCGAAATCAAAAAAATAGTAAAATTATCGACCTGTTCATATCTAAATAATCTTACAACGCCAACGAATCAGAGGTATTTTTTAGTAGCATCATTGAAAAAAGCAGATTAAATATGCTAAAAAGCTTTAAATTTATATGGTTTGAGGTATGAAAGAAAGAAAAATTTTTTTGAGCTTATTAAATACCTAGAAGAGATGCTATAATAGCATACAAAGAAAGGGTGATTGATATGAAGAAAAAATTTTTAAAAGGGTTTATAATTATACTAATGTGTTTACTGCTTTTTGGAACAACAACAGCTATTGTTACACATAAAGAAAGTAACAAGATTGCAGAGGTTCAAGAGAATATTCTTAATGAAAATGAATACATAGAAAATCTTGATAGTGAAAATGAAGCAGAAAATGACTATACAGTCCAAGAAGTAGCAGAGGAAAAAACAGAAGAAAAGAATGAGGAAGTAGTGGTTGCTAATGAAAATAGTGCGAATATAGATAATAAACCTACTACTACTATAAAAAAAGATGCTAAGGAAAAAGTGATTGTAACAAATAATGAAACAAAACAAGAAACAACAATCAGCAAAGAAAATCCACAAAAAACAAATAATAATACTCAAGTAGAGCAACCTAAATCTAAAGAAACAAGTACAACACAAAATAAAGAATTAGAAGCAATAAAAGATAAACTATCGTGTAAAGATGGTAAACATTATATGGATGTAGGAAACTCAGGCAAATGGTTTGATACTGAAGCTGAAGCTATTGCATATTATAAATCAATCATCAAAGAATGGGGCGATAAATTAGAAAGTTTTGATGATTATAAATCAGAGGAATTTAAAAAATTTAATGAAGAATATGATAAAAACTGCCCTTGTCGTTATGAAGTTTGGAGTTGTTTTTGTGGAAAGTGGACTATAAACTTTTATTATAGATAAATTAATATTTTAGCCCAAGTATGGAAATTTTTCGTACTTGGGCTATTTTTTTGCCCAAAAGCAAAGATAAAATAATTTTAAACTTTAACCCAAGTATGAAAATCTAACATACTTGGGTTATTTTTTTGCCAAAAAACAAGGAGGAAAAAGAAATGTTAAAAATGATAAAGAATTTTAAATTGAAAAAAGCTTTAGCAATAATATTATTAACAATAACACTATTAAGTGCTATTCAGCCAACAATTCTTGCAGCAAATGATACTATTTCAGGTAGTGGTAGCGAAAAATTTATGGCAAGACAATATGCTACTAGATTAAGAACGACAGATGAAGGAAGTAATACAGATAATGGAATTATTGCAAGAAGGTTAATATTGCGTAATGCAGGTTGGAATTTTAGTAATGGCGACGGAATCATAGTTTTCTGTGCACAAAATAAAACACCTTTTGCAACACGGAACTAATTACAATGGAAATTATTATGTTCCAACAAGTGCTGAATTAAAAAGAGCAAGTAAAGTTGCTTATTGTCGGTTGGTATCAATCAAGAGGCACATATGGTAGTAATGGAGTATTGGAAACTCCAGCACTAAAGCAATACGCATTTACGCAGCAAATGATTTGGGAAAACCTAAATCAAAGTACAGCACATTTCGTTGATTCATCTGTTCAAAGTGAATACGAAGCATTTAAAAATGAAACAAATGCAAAAATAAACAAAATGGGACAAAGAGCAAGTTTTGATAATTCAACAATTACACTAAAAATTGGAGAAACCACAACAGTGACAGATACAAATGATGTCCTAAAAGATTATAAGTCAATAGATAGAACAGAAAACAATATCAGAATAGTACATAATAAAGGTGAAAATACAATGACCTTTACAGCAAATGAAAATTGTACTATAGAAAACTATGTAATATCAGACAATACATTTCAAGAATGGGGACTAATAAAGGATGGAACAGAAGATAAACAAACTACAGTATATATTGAGTTTGAATCAGGAGTTCAAGACCAGTTGTATGCCCATGATTATAATGATCCTGTAACTTTAAAAATTAACCTTGCAATAGAGGCTAGAGGAAAATTGGAACTAAAGAAATTAGATTCAAATGGAACATTAGTTAGTGGAGCAGTATTTACAGTTAGTAATGATGAAGGATTTAATAAAGATGTAACAGTAACAGGAGGAAAAATTGAAATAGGCGATTTAAAACCTGGAATTTACAATATAAAAGAAAAAACAGCTCCATATCGGTTACCTACTTGATACTAAAACATATCAAGTAGAAGTACGTTCTGGAGAGGGAGTAAATAAAACCATACCTAATGATGAACCAACACGGAGACCTTACAATAGAAAAAATTGATAAACAAACAGGAAACAGCAACAGAATTGATTATACAGCACATCATGGAGATGCAAGTCTTAATGGAGCTGTATATACACTATATGCAAAAAATGATATTTACAATGTAAGTAGAAGTCTAAAATATTTCTCTAAAGATGAGCAAATTGCGACTTTCAAATATAATCAGTATGGAGTTGCAAGTATAACAATTACAAATAGCTCTACAAAAGCAGAGATAGCAGTAAAAGGAGATACACTGTCAGGACTTCCAATGCGGAGAATATTACGCAAAAGAAACGGTTGTTCCAACACGGATATACAAGAGATGAAAATGTATATAATTATACTTTTGCATATAAGGACAGTTTAACAAGAGTAATTGAAGTCGAAGGAACAGTTGCAAATGTTGTGGAGAAAGCACCATTTACAGTAATCAAAGTTTCCACAAACACAAATGACACAGCTGAAGTTGTTGAGGGGGCAGAATTTACAGCAATTTTAACACGTTATGTAGATTTTTATGGAAGCTTTGAAGAAGCGAGAAAACATTTAGGAGAATTTGCAGATGATGAATATAGCGTATTTACTACAGGAAGTGATGGGCACGGAACATCAGGACTTTTAGCGTATCGGAGAATACACCGTTAACGAAACATATACACCAAGTCCAAATATAAATCAAGTAGAAGAGTTCTATGTAAATATAGATAGAGATAGCAGAGTTTCAATAAAAGAGTATGTTGAAAATGATAGCCCATTTGAAGCATATTTAAAATTACAAAAGAAAGATGCCAAAACAGGAAAATTTGTAACATTATCTAATGCTACATTTGAACTTTATAAATACAACGAAGAAACTAGAAAATACGAAAAAATGAGATGCAAAGTAGGAAATCAATACTTTGATAATTGGACGACAAATAGTGAAGGATTTGTAAATACTGAAACTAAAATGGAAGCTGGAAAATATCAATTAAAAGAAATAAAAATACCAAATGGCTTTATAGAATTAGAGCAAGAACTATTTTTCAATGTTGACAATAGAAATAAAACATTGGAGTACGATAGTGATTGGGATGCTTGGATTACAGTTACAGCAGAAAATTTACAACCTACAGGAACACTTATTATAGATAAGTCAGTTATAGCAAGAGATGATGTAGATACTTCTTTAGTTGATTTTAGTGATTTAAGTAAAATACAATTCAAATTAGATGCAAAAGAAGATATTATTGATATGGCAGATGGTAGTGTTATCTATAATGCAGGTCAAACAGTAGGAATATATAGCCTCTCAAGAGAAGGAGATTTGACAATCAATGAATTACCTATGGGAGTATATGAATTATATGAGTGCAAAACTTTAGATGGACTTGTGCTAGATGATACAAAATATGAAGTTAAATTTACACAAAAGGACACTGTTACAAAAGTATATACAGAAACAAAAGAAATTGTAAACTATACTACTTTAGTAGAAATTAGCAAAACAGACATTACACAAGAAAAAGAATTAGAAGGTGCCAAACTATCTGTAATTGATTCTAACGGAGAAATAGTAGATAGTTGGATATCTGGAAAAGATACACATAAGATAGAAGGCTTAAAAGTTGGACAGAAATATATTTTAAGAGAGGATTTAACACCACTAGGATTTGTAAAGGCTACTGATATAGAATTTACAGTTCAAAACACAAAAGAAATTCAAAAAGTACAGATGATTGATAAAATAGTAGAAATGTCAAAAATAAATTTTTCAGGAGAGGAATTAGAAGGTGCAAAAATACAAGTATTTGACAAAGATGGCAATGTAATAGACGAATGGATATCTTCTAAGGAAGCACATAAGATAAATAATTTGACAGAAGGTGAAAGCTATACATTACATGAAGAAATAGCAATAGAAGGCTATGTAAAGGCATCTGATGTAACATTTACAGTAAGTTACGATAAAGAAACACAAAAAGTAGAAATGATTGACAAAATTGTTTCTATGACTAAAAGAGATATTTCTGGAAATGAAATTGAAGGTGCTGAAATGAGCGTTACTAATGAAAATGGAGAAGTTGTTGATAGTTGGACTTCTACTAAAGAAGCTCATCATATATCAGGACTAGAAGAAAATAAAAAATATGTATTACATGAATTATATGCACCAGAGGGTTATGTTGTAGCAACTGATGTAGAATTTACAGTTACGACTGATAAAGCAACACAGACAGTTGAAATGGTCGACAAAATAGTTGAAATGAGCAAGGTTAATATAAATGGAGAAGAATTAGAAGGAGCAACAATAGTTGTTACAAATGTCAAAACAAAGAATATAGTTGACAAATGGGTATCAGAAAAGACACCTCACAGAATACAAGGATTAATTGAAGGAGAAAGATACATTTTACACGAAGAAATAGCAATAGATGGATATGTTAAAGCAACTGACATCGAATTTGAAGTAACTGCTGACAAAGAAACACAAATAGTAAACATGATTGATAAAATTCTGCTAATTTCAAAGACTGACCTAGTTACAGGAGAAGAGTTGCCAGGAGCAGAGCTTACAGTAACAGATGAAGATGGTAATATCATTGACACTTGGATTTCTTCAAAAGAACCTCATCAAGTTACAGGATTAGAAGAAGGCAAGGAATATACATTAACAGAAGTTACTTGCCCTTACCGGATTTGAGCAAGCAGAAAGTATTACTTTTACTGTATCTTATGACAAAGAAACACAATTAGTAGAGATGAAAGATATGCCAATTCTTAAAACAATAAGAGTAATTAAAACTGACAAAGATACAAAAGAAATAATAAGAGCAGATTTTAAATTTGGAATATATGAAGATCCAGAATGTACTAAATTGATAAAAGAAGTTACATCAGACCAAGAAAATGGAGTTGTTATATTTGAAGATTTGAGATATGGTGTTTATTATATCAAGGAATTACAAGCACCTAAAGGCTATCAATTATCTAACAAAACAATTAAAGTAGAAATAAATGACGAAGGAACATTTGCAGATGAAGAACTATTAGAAGATAATGAGGATATTTGTGAATTTACATTTGCAAACAAAAAAGTACCAAAGATACAAACAGGTTATGAATTAAACAGAACCTTATTAATAGTAAGTGCAATTATTTCATTATTAGGAATTGGAGCAGGAATAGTTGTACTAAAGAAGAAAAAACAAGAAAATAACTAAATAATCATAAAGTAGAGTAGTATTCATATTACTCTACTTTAAAAATTTTAAAATTATAGGAGGAAAAAATTATGTTAAATATTACAGAAGTAAAAATGAAAAAAATCAATAAAGGAGATTTACTAGGAGCAGCGAGTATATGTATAGATGATTGCTTTATAATAAGAGAGATTAAATTATTAGATGGAAAGAATGGTAGATATATAAAAATGCCAACGAGAAAAATAAAAAATAAAAACTTCGTACAAGATACTGCATATCCAATAAATAATGAAACAAGATTACAAATATTAGAATATGTATCAGCAAAATATGATGAGATAGTAGAAGAATAAGTATAAGAGAATGTAAAGGAATGATATCTTTTACATCTTCTTTTTAATATAAAATCTTGAAATATATAAAAAATTGTAATTATGTATGATACAATAATATTAATACAAACTAGTAAGTTATAAGGCAGGTATATTAAGTTGAAAATTACCTGCTTTTATGATATAATTTAAATATTAAACTAAAAACAATACTATGAGGTGCAAAGATGAAGGAAGTAGACAAAAGCCTAGTAGGAAAAAAAATAGGTTTTTTAACTATACTAGATATAGAGAGAATAAACTCAAAATTATATTGTAAATGCAAATGTGAGTGCGGAAACATAGTAAAGATATATAAAGGGAATATTACAAATGGACATACAGTTAGCTGTGGTTGCAAAAAAAATCGTTTATTACTTGAAGAAAGGCAAGGTAAATTAATAGGTAAAAGGTTTGGAAATCTTGTAGTACAGAAAGAATATGTAAAAGATAATAGAATAGCATATTGTGAATGTAAGTGTGATTGTGGTAATAACAAAGAAGTTAAAACTTCCTTGTTATTACAAAATAAAATAACACATTGTGATAATTGTCTACTACAATATAACGGTTTGATAGGAAAGAAGTACGGAGAGTTAGAAATATTATCTGTAGAAAGAAAGCAAAATAATTTATATTGCAAATGCAAATGTAATTGTGGAAATGTAGTTTATATTCTAAAAAGAGATATTTTAAATGGAAAAATATCAAATTGTGGATGTGGTTTTGATAAGCAAAAATATTCTTCTATAATCGGAAAAAAGTATGGAAAATTAAAAGTTTTAGATGTAGAAAAGGATAAAAATACTATCTATTATTTATGCAAATGTGATTGTGGTAATATAATCAAAGTAAGTGGATTAGCACTTAAAAATAAGGAAACCCCTCCACATTGTGGATGCGAATTTATTGGCAAAAGGTATAATAAATTAGTAGTAATGGAGACAATGAGATTAAGAAAAAAACTATTCTTAAAATGCAAATGTGATTGTGGCAATGTTACAGTAGTAGAATATTGGAATTTGAAAACAGGTCATACATCTAGTTGTGGATGTCTTGCTAAGAATAGCGAATATGAAGATATGATAGGAAAAAGATTTGGGAAATTAGTTGTAGTCAAAGAACTAAATAACAAAATTGATAAAAATGGTCATAGACATTTTATTTGTAAATGTGATTGTGGAAATGAAATTGAAGTTTTAGGACACAATTTATTAGCAAAGCAAACGCAGAGTTGTGGCTGCAAAAAAATAATTAGAAGATTGCAAAGTAAAACTCCAATTACAAATAAAAGTGGAGTAAAAGGAGTATTTTTTGATAAAAAAAGTGGAAAATGGGTTGCGAGTCTTGGCATTAACTATAACAAATATAAAATATATGAGAAGTCATTTATAAAAGCAATCAGAGAAAGAAGAAATTTAGAGCAAGAATATCACTTACCTATAATTCAAAAATACCAATAATTACTATCAAATATTAATAAAGGATCCACTACTGAAATGAGCATTAATAGAATTAAGAAAAATGTCTGCTTTCATGATATTGTTTAGAAAGTAATATTGCAATTAATCAAGATGGTTATTAAAGAAGATACAAGAGCTAATAACTTTTGTATCTTCTGTTTTTTTAACAAAGGAGGAACAAAAATTATGCAAAAAGAAATTATAATAGAGTTAGAAGATTTAAGAGATGAAACAGAGTTTATATTAAATAATAAAGAAATAGTCGAAAATAAACACTTTGAAAACTATTTAAGAAGTTTAGAAAGGATAAGATATAACATATTTAATAAAATCAACTCTAACGAGAAATATGAAGCAAATAGATATAACCAAATTGAATATGTGAATAAAAATTATAATGCAACATTGGAAAATGATGTACTGAAGATACAAATTCCAGAGGTATTACCAAAATTCAAAAATATTAATGGTTATGCTTACAAAAACATAATGCTTAATGTGAGAGATACCACAAAAAAATATCAAGGTTTATTTGGCAACGAATTAGCATTTGTATTTATAAAGATAGTAGAGAATCAAAAAAATAATGATATAGATAATAAATTTGTAAAACCTATTATAGACCGGTTTAGTTTTATCAAACGTAATAGAAGATGACAATATAAGTAATATGTTCTATGGAGTTTTAGGAAAGACAGAAAAAAGGAAAAAGCCATATACAGAAGTTTATGTTTTTAAAGCTGAAAAGATGTTAGAGTGGATACAAAGTATTACTCAAACGGATATACTAAAAGTGTCCGAATAGGCACTTTTTTTGAAATTTTGAAGCGGATATTTTAGATATGCTCAAAAAATTCAAAAATAAAACAAAATTGAAATTTAAAATGTGTCGAGGTCAAAGGGGGTAAAACAGTGTAAGGGTGTACAAGAGAAAAAAAGAGTGTGTATTAGATGTCCTAGATGCAAGGAAGGAGCAAAAGTGAGATTAACACGGTAAAGATATAGAGGTGCTAATGTTTTTAGGAAAGTATAAGCTAATGCTTGGAGCAGATTGTAAGAGAATATATAAGGCAAAGGACTATCACAGGAAAAGGCTTAAGGTATTAGAAAAAGAAAGGTATATAAGAAGAGTAAATAAGCTATATATTAAGCTAGATGATAAAGGAACAAAACTTGTAAGGAAGTTTGGATATGATTACAGCTTTCAATGTAGAAACAAAGAATATATAGAAAGAATGAGAGAAATAGCAAAAATAGCAGGACTTACAATAGATAGTGATATTGATTTTGTAGCAAGTTGGAATCTAAAGGAAAGTAATGAACTTACAAATAGAGGAAGAAAATACTTAGGCAAAATGATATACCAGGATAAAGAAACTTATATATATTATATTGCAAAAGATAAACAAATAGGATATATAACACAAGTAATAAATGACATACAGAAGATGACAGCTGATAAAAATGTAATAATCTTTATGGGAAATTTAGAATTATTGAGTAAAAATCAAAAATATGTGTTTGGAAAAGAATCAACAGTTGTAATAAAATATACAGATAAGAATTTGCAAATTCTAAGGAAAATTATAAAACTAGAACCTTATGAATTAATAAAGAAAATTTATGATAACAGAGAAATACTATTATCGAATTGGGAAAAAGCAAATTACATGACAGAGGATAAAGATTATATTATTTTAATGCCATTTATAGATACAGAGAAGATACAAGAATTGAATGTGTTTTTTAATAACAAAATAGATACTGATAGAAAAATATGTATTATAACACTAGAAGAAAATATAGCAAAGATAAAAGAACTATTAATAAAAGACATAAAAATTATTGAATTAGATAATTGGTTAGGAGGCATAGATGGTGAAGGATAAAAAAAGCAAAGTAGCTTTATTTTTTTTGCTCTCATACATTGTTTTAGTACCAATTATAAATGGTTTTATGAAAGTGCTAGAAAAGTGCTTTGGAACAAACTTAAATACAATAGATATAAACATATTTAATTTGTTTACTGTTGTGTTTAGAAATAGAATAGTATTAGTTACTTGGTTGATAATCAATGCAGTTATTGTACTAATTATAAAAAATCTAATAATGACAAAAGAAAATGCTAAAATAGAGGTGGAAGGAATAAATTTAAAAAAGAAAGACCGGAACATTTGGTACTGCTGACTGGGCAAGTGAAAAAGAAATACAAGAATATTTAAGTATAAATAAAAGAGATGGAATAATACTTGGAGAAACAGAAAAAGGAGAGATTATCACGCTACCAGCAAATACATATTTGAATAAAAATATTGCAGTTTTTCGGTTCTAGTGGAAGTGGAAAATCAAGAGGATTTGCAATACCAAACGGAATAGAACTTGCTCAAGAAACATTGCAAGAAAACATTGATAGAAGTATGAGTATAGTTTTTACTGATCCAAAACGGAGAACTTTATAGAAAACTAGCAAAATATCTTGAAAGTAAAGGATATAATGTAAAAGTATTCAACTTAGTAAACCCCACATTTTCAAACGGAACAAGGTTTATTAAATTTGTAGAAGATGAAACAGATGCTCAAATATTTTCTCAAATAGTTATTGAAGGAACGCAGCTAAATAGAAAATCAAGTGGAGATGAGTTTTGGAACAGAGGAGAACAAAATTTATTAAAAGCATTACTGTTGTATGTAATTAACTATGAAACAGAGAAAAATAAAAATATGGGTTTTATCTATGATAGCTTGGCAAGTGGAAACATAAATAAAATAGACAGAATATTTGAAAATACATCTGGTCCTACAAGATTAAGTTATAACATATATGCACAGGCAACAGACATAGTAAAACAAAGTGTAGTTACAGGTCTTGCAACAAGGTTACAAATATTTCAGACAGACAAAATAAGAAACATTACAAACAAAGATGAGATAAGATTTGAAGACATAGGAAATAAAAAAACATGTATATTTGTTGTTACAAGTGATACAAATAGTGCATTTGATTTTTTATCGACATTGTTTTTCTCATTTCTATTTATAAAACTAATAAAACAGGCAGATGAAAATAGTAATGGGAGACTAAATGTAGAAACTTCGCTAATATTAGATGAGTTTGTAAACATAGGAAGAATAGTAGATTTTGAAAAGAAACTAGCAACAACCAGGAGTAGAGGAATTAATATATTTATGATATTTCAAAATATAGCACAGCTTAAAAATAGATACGATAATGATGTTTGGCAAGAGATTCTAGGAAATGCAGATACAAAAATATGTATGGGTTGTCGGAGATATTTTAACTGCTGAATATATTACCGAATACTTGGGAGTTGCAACAGTTGAAACAAATGCAATAAAAAAGGCAGCACGGATTTGATGGAAATTTTACTTATGGAATGGAAAACATATCTACTAACAAAAGAAATCTAATGAATCCAGATGAATTATTAAAACTAGACAATAAAAAAGAAATTGTAATAGTGAGAGGTAGAAAACCTTTTGTATGTAATAAATATGATTATTCAAAACATAGTGAAGCAGAAAAACTAGAAGATATGACAATAGAAGAACAAAAGGAACGATTCAAAGAAAACTTAGGAATAGAAAATGTGCAAAGGAAGATACAAGAAGAAAAGAAAAAATACAGTTTTAAAGATTTTTAAAAGTTATAAGGAATCACTTATAACTTTATTTTTTAGAAAAGAAGGTGAAAATTATGACAGAGGAATTACAAGAAAAAATAATATGGCAAAATGTTAATTCTTCTAAAGAAAAAAAGAAAATTTTAACAGGGAAAATAGTTGCAATAGAAGTAGAAAAAATGGGAGAAAACGATATTGTCTGTGCTATTGTAGATTTTAAAGGTATAAAAGTGTTAGTACCAGCTACAGAAATTATAATAGATGGCAAAAACGAAAAGAACATAATTAGAAATATGATGGGAGCAGAAATAAAATTTGTTGTAATAGAAACAGATGAAGAAACGTCAAAAGCAATAGGTTCAAGAGTTAAAGCTATGCAGCGATTAAAAGAAATCAATTTAAAGAAATTACAAGTAGGAGATAAAATATACGGAAAAGTTATAGGAGTTTGGAAAAAGTATATAAGGCTAGAATGTGTGGGGATAGATTTTCTAATCGATGCAAAAGATTTGCAATATGGGTATATTGAAGACGTTTCTAAAATCTATAAAATAAACGAACAGATAAAAGTGGTAATTAAAGAAATATCTGAAGAAAATCAAAGTATTAAAATATCTGTAAAGGAATTGCTTGAAGATCCATTCAAAAATATTAGAGCAAATTTTGTAGAAAAAGGTGAATATTTAGCCACCATTACCGGATATACAAAAAATGGTATATTTGCAAATATTGCTCAGGGTGTAGATACAGTATGCACACTTCCTACTTGGCTTGATAGGCCACCATTTCCTAAAGAAAAAGTAGTTGTTAAGATTTATAAAATACTTCCTGAAAAAAGGAAAATTTATAGCTCTATAATCAAAGTAATTGGAAGTGATATGAGTGACTGATAAACAAAAAGAAATAGCAAAACTAATTTGGAATTTTGGTGCATTAAGAGAGGAGCATGTTTTAAAACTTTGCAAATGCACTGAAAATGATATAAATTGTGTTATTGCAAGTAAGGCAATATCAAAAGATAAAAAAACTAAAATACTCAAATATCAAGGAAAAGAAGTAAATAACAGAATCATAGTAGCATTTGATGTAGTTATGCACTATTTAGACAGAAATGCAGTAGTAAAAAAAGCAAAGCATCCTGTAAATGTAACAATGAAAACAGATTTTTATACCTATGATATTATAGCAATAAAAGAAGCAGAAATAGAACCATTGTTTGAGAATATTGATAAAATATCGAAAAGTGAAAGAGTTATAATAATTATAGAAACAAAAAAATATCTTTCAAAAGAAATACATACAAAGAGACCTTGTTGCATTTGTGTATATCCATCACTTGATATAGCAGAGATAGTAAATAAATGAAAATAATTTAATAGAAAAATGTAGACTTTTATCAAAAAATGGTATAGAATACAATATGAAAGTGAGATTTGCAGATGTGTTCGTTGCCTCTTAACCTCGATTACTTATCGAGAGAAGGGGGGCGGTTGGATGATGAAAGTTTTAACATTCCTATTGTTAGGATTTAGTATATCAGTAATCATTAACTTAACCTTGTTGTGTATTATATACATAATGTGGACGAGTAAACAATAAAAAAAGACGGCACATTTGCTTTGCAGAGCATGTGTCGTCTTATATAGAAATATATAGGCAACCACATATCTGTGGTCTTGCTTTCTAAATATATTATACACTAGAATCTATAGAAAAGTCAACAAAATTTTAAAAGGAGAAATTAATAATGTTAAAAAATATAGAAGTATTATGCCATAGTAGTATAAGAATAAGTAAAGAAAAAATCATATATATAGACCCATATAAAATAGATAAGAATTATAATGATGCAGATATAATATTTATTACACACGACCATTACGACCATTATTCAAAAGAAGATATTGATAAGGTAAGAAAAGAAAATACAATTATTATTGGAACAAAGGATTTGTTAGACAAATTTATAAAAGATGGATTTTTACAGGACAGAATAAAAATAGTATGCCCTAATAATTTATATGTATTAGATAAAGTAAATTTTGAAACAATACCAGCTTATAATACAAATAAGATGTTTCATCCAAAGAAAAATGGATGGGTACGGATATGTTATTGAAATAGATAATGTCAAATACTACATAGCAGGAGATACAGACATTACAGAAGAAAACAAAAAGGTAAAATGTGATGTAGCTTTTGTACCTGTTCGGAGGAACTTATACAATGAATCCAAAAGAAGCAGCAGAGCTTGTAAATGAAATAAAACCTAAAATTGCAGTGCCAATACACTATGGTAGTGTTGTAGGAACAAAAAAAGATTCAAAGAAATTTATAGAATTATTAGATACAAATATAGAGGGAAAAGTTTTAATGAAATAGGAGCAAAATAATGGCATTAACAGTAGAATTTATAGATAATGAACTTAATAAAAAAATATCAGCAAACGATAAATTAATAGTATATACATATTTTGAACTAAGAGTAAAGCTAAACTTGTCTAAACTAGAAGCTAATAGATTTTTAGAATTAACTAGAATCAAACTTGAAAATATAGGTTATAGAGTTTATATGACAGGAGAAACATATATATTTGAAGAACATGCTAAAGTGGTACAAGAAAATGAATTATTAGTTGCAATAAAAAACTAAGAAAGGGAAAAAGGAGTAAAAGAAAATGAAAATAAAATTATATGAAAAATTACCAATAAAAGATATAAAATTATTAGAAGGTAGAGGATATGAAATAGATAAGGAGAAAGAATATTCAAGAGAGGAATTAAAAAGCCTTCTTTTAAGCATTGAAACAGATATTATGAACTGTAGCACAAAAAATGGTGATATGGATAAAATGAGAAATGAATTTAGCAATATAATGAATTTTTTAGAAAATAATCTAAAATAGAGGGAATAGACATTGCATCTATTCCTTATTTTTGACTATATGAAATTATTATTCTATTGAATTTTTAAGTTCGTCATACTCAATATTCAAAACCTTACATAATGCAATCAATTCAAAATCTTTAATAATCATTCTACAAGTTTCCATACGGTGTAATTCGGTAGTATCTAAATAAACAGCATGTAATTGCAATCTTTTGCAAACTTCGATTTTTGATAAATGCTGTTGTTCTCTATACTTTTTTAGTAAATTTCCAATAACATTACTTTTGTTTTCATATTTTTTCAAATGTAATCACCTACAAATCAAATTTTCTACTTGATTTTATTACAAATTTCATATAAAATATCGAGAGAGCCTCGAGTTTTTCACATTAAATAAAAAATAAATAGAAAGGAGCGATTTTAGATATAATATAAAAAACACTAACAATATACTGCAATATAGTGTTAGTGAATATAATTATTTAGTATTTAATAAATAAACAATCATTTGATTTACTACGGACTTATCTCTTTCATTTAAAAGTTCGTAGTTATCAATCATATTAGAAGAACTAGAATTAACTAGATCTTTAAATAAAACTGTAGGTGAACAATTTGCAAGATTACAAATATTAATTGCGTTATCTATGCTTATTCCAACTCTACCTGTTTCTATCTGAGAAATAAATTGGGGATTTAGATTTAGTTGTTCGGCAAATTTTTCCTGTGTCAAATTAAGACCTAATCGAATGTTTTTGATATTTTGCCCTAATATGATATTGCCTGTGCTATTATTTGTAATATTATCCATTATTTCACCCCATACATAGTATAGACAAAAATAGCAAAAAAATGAAATAAGTACGAACTATATTTTTGTACTAAAATTATAGTTGACAACTATATAAATATTAAGTATTATTACAGCAAGGACAAAAGAGGCAAATTTTATAGTTATAAGGAGAAAACGGATGAAAAAGTATTCAAAATTATTAGATACACCATATCAAAAAGAAATGGTATCTGATATAGAAAAAGAGTTGAAAAGTTACTATTCGGAGATGCAAGAGAATGAAATTAAACTTATGTCTAAAGAGATATATGTTGTGTGTATTTTAATGTGTAATAACATAGATTTACTTACGATTATTCAATTCTTGCAATTTTTAGATAACAATTACTATTTTGGAATCGAAAAAGGAAAAGGAGGAATGATAGAAAGTGCTATTACTGACAATACTGCTATTCATTTAAAGACAATAGTAAATAAGTATATGAAAGAAATTCAAGAAAAAGAATGTAATGATAAATTGTGAAAATTATTCAAATTGATATGATATAATTAGTGCTGCTTACAAAAAAATAAGAGATAAACTGCAATTATCTCTTACGTTTTATACGTCTAACATCAACAGGTAAACGATTTACTAATAACTCGTGTGGTTCAATATTAAAAATAGTTGCTATATGATCAATATAATCGCTAGATATATTTCTTTTTTCGTTTTCCATTTCGGAAACGTAACCTGAACTTGTTCCTAGTAGTTCAGCAAAATATTCTTGCGACCAACCTTTTCGTACTCTGAAATAAACTATGTTATTAGCGATTAGTTTTCGTGTTCGAGTAACGATTTTTGCCACCTCCCTGTATGATTTAAACATACTACTATTGTATTATGTTTGATAGAAGTTTAACATATAACTATGTCGGAAGTTTGATAAAGAATAAGTCAATTGTGAGCGAAAAATTTATAGAAGGAGAAAGAATATGAAGAATAAGAAAAATGAGATAAAAACCGAAGAAAAATGGTTTTATGATTTTATGTTTAAAAAACGTATTAATTTAAAGAATTTCTTAAAAAAACATGATTTTATAATATTACAAAAATTAGGAATCAAAATAAAGAAAATGAGATGCACAGAATCTGATGTTGGTATGATAAAAGTACAATTAGACGAATATTACGATATTAGATGGCTACAATTTATTACAAGAACGCCTTATGAAGAAAAACGTCTTATAGAACTTGAATCAAATAGAGAAATATTTTCAAAAAAAGCAGCAGCTCCTAAAAGTATTGCAGAAGCAGGAGTAACTAGAGATGAATTTGAATATGTTTACGAAAATATAGAAGTATTAAAACAAGCTATTAAAATATATGTAAAATATGGAACCGAAAGACCTAAAATAAAACAAGGAAGGGATATACTCAATATATATAAGCACTTAATTATTAACAGGATAAAACAAGCAGGTGCAGTATTATAACTAAAAGCCTAGTTTCAATAAGTGAGAACTAGGCTTTATTCTTATTTATTTACGATATCCTTTAATGCTTTACCAGCCTTGAATACTGGAGATTTTGATGCAGGTATTTTGATTTCTTCTTTAGTTTGTGGGTTTCTTCCTTTTCTAGCTGCTCTTTTTCTTACTTCAAATGATCCGAATCCAACTAATTGTACTTTATTTCCTTTAACTAATGCTTCTGTAATTATTTCTGTAATTGCATTTAAAGAAGCTTCAGCATCCTTTTTTGTTAATTCTGTCTTAGAAGCTATTGCTGCGACTAAATCTGCTTTGTTCATTTTTATTTCACCATCCTAGTATAATAATGTTAAGTTAAAAATAACTTGACATTATTTTATTT
>CANPCK010000013.1 GCA_947572545.1 uncultured Clostridium sp.
TTTTGCACATGTGGACGTCGAAATCTTTGATTTCGTTAACGTCCAATTTTCTTATATAAACATTTTTATTTGTAATTCTTCTTGCTAATCTTTAATGAATTCTAATTATTCCAAACATTCATACACTCTACTTTTCCATAAACCTTCTGGAATATTATGGATAGTAATAGCAGAAATCAATAATATGCATCTTTTAAGTGAATCTGCACCTTTTAGCCCTTTTTTATTCTTAAGTACTTTGTCAAGAAATTTATCAGAAAATAGTACAAATAATCCTCCTATTGTAAAACCTATAGTTGGTGGCAACCATACTATGTATCCAAGTTCTGAAGAAAGGTCTATTGAAGGTGCAAGTAAAGACCAAAATGAAGCTGCTATCATTACTCCAGCACTAAAACCTAAAACAGTATTTAATACTTTTTTATTAACTTCTTTAAAAAAGCAAACTATGAGTGCTCCTAAAGCTGTTATTCCCCATGTAAATGTTGTTGCAATTAGTGCTTGAATTACTGGGTTTAGATTTTCAAACCAATACACTTTTTATTCACCTCACATTACATAATATGTTTAGTATTACATAATGCTACATAAATTTGATGAATAATTATCAATTTCCAATATCTGAAAATCATAGACAACTTCTTTATACGTTTTTTATACTGAATTATGAATAAAATCCAATATTGGAATTATTGTCTGCTAAAT
The DNA here is from genome assembly GCA_947572545.1 of uncultured Clostridium sp. Taxonomy (GTDB): domain Bacteria; phylum Bacillota; class Clostridia; order TANB77; family CAG-508; genus JAAWPK01. The sequence goes on from CANPCK010000013.1 coordinate 706, forward strand.
TTAGTTTTTATAGCGTAAATAACTCCCAAAACAACAATTATGCTTAAAATAATTATTCCTAGAATTATTAAATAGTTCCTACTTCTTTCTTCTCTTGATTGCACAGAAATATTAGTTTCATTAGTATTTGCAGATGTTTTTTTAGTATTATAGGCTTCTTGCAGTTTATCTTTTTGTTCTTCTTGTTCTTTTTCAAATTTTGCTTGTTCGTCTTCATTTCTTTTATATACTATTATTTTATAATTTCTTTTTGTTGTGCCATTTTGAGCTGTAACAGAAATATTGATTTGATTGCTTCCTGTTTTTAAGTCATCATTTCCAGTAATTTCTACTTTGGCATTTTCATTTTCTGGAATAGCAAGTATTCTGAGACTTGTAATATTACTAGAAATATCTAATTTATATTCAGTTGTTTTATTATCAAAAGAAGGAGAAAGCATTCCTTCTTGAATAGCTAAAGTTTCTAAGTTAGTGTTAGCAAGTGAAAAGTCTGCAGTTTTTGTAACATTTATTATATACTCTTTAGTTTGAGAGTTATCTTCTGATATTACTTTTATTTTAACTAGATTAATTCCTTCTTTTAATCCGCATATTACCGAGATATTTCGATCTTAGCATTAGGATTTTCAGAAAGTGCTAGTATTTCTAAGTCTTGTATAGAGTTGTCAACAGTTATATCATAATCAAAAATATCTTTATTAAATTCTGGAACAATCCCTACTTCATTTACTCTAAGTTCTTTTAAATTGGAATTATTAGAATTATTATCTGTTCCCTGTCCTTCTTCAAAATCTTCTTTAAATGTGCCTTCTTCTTTTCCTATTTGTATTTGTATGGGCTTGGAATTAGTTTCGATTAGTTCTCCTTTTTCATTAAAGAATTCTCCTTCTATAATAAAGTCTGTACTTCCATTTTCTTTAGCTTTAAAGGTTAATTCTTCAAGTTTACCTGTTTTTGAACTACTTCCCCCATCTAAATCATACCATACAATATTTACAGTATTTTCTTCTACATTAATATTTTCAGGTCCAGAAACAAATTCAAATTTTGCTGGATCAAAATAAAGATTTGCAGAATATGCTGTTACTTTTTCTTTATCTATATTCAAGGTTAATTCGATTTCTTCTTCTTTTTCTATAATGCTTTTATTTGTTTCTAGATATATGATAAAGTTTTCTTCTGCATATATAGGAAATGTTAAGCATAGTATAGATAAAATTATTATAAAGAAAATATATTTTTTAATCATAATATCATATCCCTTTTTTTAATATATTAAATTTAAAAAGAATTAGTATACTACTATGTGCGCAAATTCAAATATAAATGAGAGGTACTAGTGAATCTTGATTTTTGATTTGCAACAATAATGCTAGTATGCTGTTTCTTTTTGAATTTATTGTTTTAAAAACTGAATTTGTAAAATGTGTCTTTGAATTAATAACAAGTCAATAGCTGTTAATTTTCCCCCATCTTTTGCAATATTACCTGCCTTTTTATAGATACCTTTTATTTCTTCAATTTGCAGAATATGTCTTTGTAATACAAGTAAATCAATACTATCTATTCTTGCATCTCCATTTACATCTCCGTATAATAAAATCATATATTGTCCTAAAACATTATTATCTTGTTTTATTAATATTTTACTTCCAGTTCCAACTCTATCAGTATCTTCTAAAACTTTTTGGTCTTTATCTATTATTTCTATTTCATAATTTGTTGTAATTTTTTCTTTAATATCAAGTACAGTATTTTTATTATATTCTATTCCAGTTATTTCCATACTATTTAGGTTAAGAGTTTTTTCGAATTGTATTTCAGTGTTTGGAATTTTTGGAACTACTATTAGTTTACATTCAGATTTTATATTATTATTTTCTTCTGAGGTTACTAAAATTGTAGCTTCTCCCTCAGCTTTAGCAGTAATTGTACCAGTATTATCAATTGATGCAATACTTTCATTTGAACTTGTATATATTATATTTTTATTATCTGCATTTTTAGGTTCTAAAGTAGTATTTATTTTAAATGTATCTCCTATTTGCATATAAAATTCTGTTTGATCAATGGCTAGAGTTTTTATGCTAGTATGAACAGATATAGTTATTTCTGCTTGTACATCGCTTTCTTCTGATTTTACAGTAATAGTAGTCTGCCCAGAGCTTATTGCATGTATAGTACCATTTTTATCTATAGAGGCAACATTTGGATTACTTGAGGTATAACTTACTTTATGAGAGCTTGCTTCTTGTGGTTCGATTAATACTTCTAATTTCTTTCTTTCCCCTTTTTCTAACACAGTATTATCGAGTTTTAAGTCAATTTTTTCTATTTTAGCATTTGGGACTATTTCTACATATTCTTGAAATATATATCCAACTATTCCATTTTCTAGTACTACTTTATCCCATCTTTCTCCAGAGTTTATACCTTTTTGGATTCTTGTCATTTTTTGTCCTTGTGTAATAGTTGTAAGTATTTCATAAGATGTACTTGGACCTGTTCGTATGTTTACATTTACTCTAGTACAATAGACTTTAGTATTATCTGAAGCAAAATTATTTTGATTTATATCAGGACTCTGAACTTGAATATCTGGCATATTTTCATATACAGGGATAATAAATGTTAAAGGAGTGTCTAACATGCCTAGTCTTTGATAAGCATTATACATAGATCTTGATTCACTATAAGGGGCTAAGACATTTGTCATGTATTGGTGCCAAAATAGGTTTCCTCCTTTTGCATCATTTACATCAAATTTTTGTAGATATATTGTATTTTGACCAATATTTATATAACTAGAGCCTATCCAAATTGCTCCACCAGTAATTGCTTTTTCTTTTGTATTCCATGGGATTAAGTATTTATTTTTTGTTTCTTGGCTTGCTCCTTTTCCATCTCTTGCATAACTTAAACCATTTTTTATTGCTCCTAGTGGCTCTGCTGAGCTTGTTGCCCCTATATTATAGAAATTATATAAACCTTTAAAGCCTTCTACATTACCACTTATTGAATTATGCGACAAAAAAGGTCCAACTTCTTGTCTAATACGGGATGCTAAGTGGTAAGGGCTTACTCTAGATGTAATACCTGCTTTTAATATTAAATCTGCATAATTAGAATTTGTATTAATAGTATTTCCATTACTGTCTAAATAAGAAACCCTTTTTTGATAAAAATCTGTACCATATAATATTTTTTCAACACCATTCAAATTGTTAGTTGTTTCATCATAGGATAATCCTTCAAATTGAAATAGTCTTGTTTCGTTTAAGAAATTTCTAGGATCCATACAATATTCAACTGCTTGTCTTGAACTATCTACCCAACCACTATCGACTTCTATATTATATTGACCTGGAGTCAAGTTTTTCCAAGCATCTGAATAGTTTTTTGGTACTAGATTTCTTCCAAATACATTTTCTTCGTTAATTACAGTATTCCAATCTAAATTAGTATATAATGCTACAAATTTCCAATTAGAATGCTTTTTTGCTAGTTCTTGTAGGTATGGTTGATAGTTACTTGGAAAGTTTGATATACCACTTAAAAAGGTAGATGCATCTACCTTAATATTGATTAATATGAAAAATATGGTAATAAATATACAAAAAATTAGTTTCTTTCTCATTTAAAATCCTTCCTTAATTTATGACCTTTATACTTCACGGGCTTTGATAATTAATCTCTTTTGTGCGTCATTTGTACAAGTTATTAGTGTTATTTCTCTTTCATATTTTGTTAATGGGTCTAGGCAGTCTGTGTTATCAGGTGATACTCTATATATTTTAAATACTTCATATTCTACTTTCCCGATTTCTTTGTCTGTTAAAAAGATGGTATCTCCTACTTTTAATTTTCTTAAATTATAGAACATATTTTTGTTTTGTGTATTGTGACCAGCTATACAAAAGTTTCCGATTTTATTGGGTTCTACTCCCCAAAATTTGGTTACACATACTGACAAAGCTTTTTTAGAATATTCTTCTAAAACGTTAGTAGTTAATGAAATTTTGGGTATTTCTAATTTAGCACAAACATAATATCCTTTAAATGTTAAATCTATCTTTTCTTTTGGATATTCTGGTATTTCTTCTTTTATTTCGTTATAGATTTTGCTTTCTTGAGTTAGTTTTTCGGCTAAATAATTGTTTTCTCTAATTTGATTTTCCCCAAATTTTTCCGTTATTATACATGTCATAATAATTAAAATCGCTCCAAATAGTATTGTATTTATAAATACTTTCTTAGCCCTGTTTTGTCTTCTTCTCTTTCTTCTCATATTTTCTCCTTGTTATGTACACAATAAGGATCTGGACTAACTATAAATTGTTTAATTATAGATAGATAATCCAGAGCCTTGTTGCGTTTACAATAAAAATGTTTTAGTGATTTTTATTGATGTTATTATTTGCTTTTTTTGTTATAAACAATAGCTGCACCTGTTAATATAGTTACTAATGCAAACATTTCAAGATAAATATTTTCTCCTGTTTTTGGTAAAGTGTTTGGTTTAGTTGTTGGCTTTGGTTGTTCTGTTTCAGGTTCTTGTGGTTCCTTATTTCCTGTTTCTTCTTGTGGTGGTGTAATTTCTGTTTGCTTGTCATTTACTGCAACTGTTACAACTTTTTCTACAATTGCTTTATCTGAGTCGTCTCTATCTATTAGTTTTAATGTTATTGTGTAGTTACCAGCATTAGTAAATAGACCTGTTAGGTGTAAAGTTTGTATAAAGTCTTTTCCTCCTATTTTATATCCTTGAGGATCTCCCCAACCACTTAGTATTAAGTTTTGTTCTGTATTATTAGTTGTATCTATTCCTGTTAGCTTAACTGTTCCTCCACTTGGAGTCGAAGCTTCTGCTTCTAGTCTTGCATGTTCATAATAACGTCCCATGCTAGAAGAGTAAGAAACTATCATTTCTTTTTCTTCATTTGCTATAACATCTCCTGTGTAGTTTAAATCTATTATATAGTCTTGATAATCTGGTTCTACAGTAATTCTTTCTACCATTGGTGTTGTAATGTCATCATATCTAACACTAGCATCTGAATTACTAAATCCTTCTCCTACTATAGTAATTTCAGTAGGGTTTGATGTTGTTAAATCTGCTTTTGCTTTAAATGTTGCTGTCATACTACTTATTGGTGATGTTCCTCCTGTAGTATCATGAAATTCTACTCTTACTTTATCTCCTTGGTCATTTGCTGTTCCTTGATCTACTGATACATAGTCAAATATATTATTATCATAAGAGAATTCTAATATTGCAGCACCTAAATCTTCTCCAAAAGTAACTGTGACTTTTACTTCCTCTCCTGGTCTTACAGTTTGTTTATCTACTTGAGTTGAGATATTATCTAAAGCTGCTGCATAAGAATTTCCAGTAAGAAAAAATGTAAGTACTATTGCTATGAAAATAGCTATTATGCTAATTGTTTTCTTCATAAAAATTTCCTCCTTTTTATTTTATAAGGCGAATATTACAAATTTTAATTCGCTTTTTGTTTTTATGTGTTTAGTATGCCAAATTTTTAAAAAAAATAATTAGAAAAATTTGTCGATTGTATTTATAATAAATATAGTAATATTTTTAAACTTTCTACAAATAATATTTTTGATTGTAAAATCAACTGGAAGTTAGTGTGAAAAACTTGTTTTCATACTAATATAGTTCCATTAAGCTCAAAATTTATAGAATTTTGAGATGTTTAAAAACCTCTTTTATTCTTAAAGTTTATTTTGAGGTTTTTATTAATTTTTTGTTAGAGCATAAATTGCTTAAATGGAGGTTTGTATGGAAAATAAAAATTTGAATATATTAGATGAAATAAACAAAGGTGCTACAATGGGAATGGATGCTATTTTTTTTATTACAGATAAAGTATCTGATTATGATTTTAAAGAAGTTCTTAATACAGAATATAAAAAGTATGAAAAAATTTCTGAAAGGGTAACTAATTTGTATTCAGAGTATACTGACAAAGAACCTCATGAAACAAATGCAATGAATAAAGCTATGACTTGGTATGGGATACAAATGAAAACAATGACTGATGATACAACTTCAAAGTTATCAGAACTATTAATGAAAGGAACTAATATGGGAATTATTGAAGGGAGAAGACTTTTAAATCAAAATCCAAATGCAGCTGATAATGTAAAAAATATATTAAATGATTTTGTTGTTATGCAAGAAGATAGTGTAGAAACTTTAAAGAAATATCTATAATAATATAAGAAAAATGATTTTACTACATTTGTATTTTTGTAAATATGCAAAGTCTAATGAAACTTAACCTTGTTGAATAGGAATTCTAATGATTTTTCCTATTCAATAAAAAATAACGAAACTAAGATTTTCTTGTAATAAAGTCTTAGTTTCGTATAGTTTAACTTTTATCTATTTTATATCCTATTCCCCATACAGTTTTTATAAATTTAGGTTTTTTTATATTTTCTCCTAACTTTTTTCTAATTCTTCTTATATGTACCATGATGGTATTATTACAACCTAAGTATTTTTCTTTCCAGACATTTTCAAATAGTTCTTGACCTGTTACTACTCTTCCTCTATTTTCTAATAAATACCAAAGTATATCGAATTCCAAAGGTGTTAAGGAAATATCTTTATTATATAATATACATCTATGTTTCCATTTATTGATTTCTAGACCATTTATATTAATGGTATTTGTCTTTGATTTTCCTAGAATATTTAATTTATTTATAACTTCCTTTTCGCTTTCTAATACTTTCATATTTACAATATTTCCTTTCAAAAGCATTATAGCATAGAAGAGTGCAATTTTCACTTAAATACCAGTAAATGTAAGAAAAAAGTAAGAAATAATTAAGAATTTTTTAAGGAAGTTTTAACTTTTCCTTAAAAGATTTTTAATATTTATGCTTTATAATATATTATATAGGACAAATAAATAGGAGGAGATTTTTTTGAAAAGGTTAAAGAAGTTAAATATTAAGAAAATATTTTTTTGTATAGTATTTTTAATAACTATTATATATGGTCTATTAAAATTTAATAATTATTTTATTACTAGAAACTTTTCTAAAGGAAGCGGAAATGCTTTAGCATCTACAAATACTGTTAACAAAAGCTATCCTGTGATCAAAGAAGATATAAATAAAAATTATGATGGGAAGCGGACAAGAAAGAGTATCTAATAAAGATGGTTATTTTACAACATTTACAACAACTAATCAAAGAACATACATAGAATATAAGCAAAATGGTAATTCTTCTTGGAGTTCTAATTCATATTGGGATGATACTATGGAAAACACAGGTTGTGGAATTACTGCTATGTCTATTATTTTAAGTGGCTATGGAAAGAAATATACTCCAGAGGATTTAAGACAAAAATACTATCCTGTTTTAAATGGAAACAAAATAACTAAAGAGTTATCAAAGACTTTTAAAATTAAATGCTCTGATTTTTATTATGATGCGAAACATTTATCAAATGATTATTTAATAAATCATTTAAAAAGTAATAGACCTATTTTAATATGTGTATGGAAACAAAATGGAGAAAATCGCTGGACTACAGCTTCTCATTATATGGTATTACTTGCAACAGATGAGAATTCTAAAGTTTATGTGTCTAATCCAAATGGAATTGATGAATATAAGGCTTCTGGTTGGTATGATATAAATGAGATTACTCCTTATATTGCAAAGGCTTTATTTATTGAAGAAAATTAATAAATGGATTAGAATTTTAACTCTAATCCCTTTTTTTAATATTGATTTTCTGCTTTGCTTTTTTCTTCATAGTAAGCATCTATTGCTTCTTTACTATAATGGTCCATATCTTTAAATATTTCTACTTGACTATCTCTATCATCCATTACTACATATTGGCTTAAATCTGGTTCTTTTAAATCCTCGTCAGTAACTGTACCAAAAGAGTAAGAATACTGTGATACATAATTTCCATCATTACTAATCCTTTTCGTAATTAATCCTGTTTCAATATCTATATAATCTTCTGTTACTCCACTTTTAATTACATAGCATTCTTTTCCAAGGAAATCTGATTTGTGAATACTATATATAAAAGAGTTTGATACTCTTTCTGGGAAACTAGTTGTATAAGGAGTTAATCTAGGATGCTTCTCATTAGCTCCTGTTGGGAAATCAATAAATGCAATGCTATGACCTTTTGCTGAAGCAGTTCCTCGTTCACTTTTTTTAAGAGCATCACTTGGTAGTGTAATAGTTTTTGTAGGACTTCTATATGTTTGTATAGAAGATGAATTAGATATTTGTTGATAATCAGTTGTTGTATAAGTTTCACTATTATTTAGCTTTGTCCCATCTTTATAATATTCTGTTTCTACAAACATATATGAAGCGGATATTATGTAATCGTGAATAGAATCACGAGTAGGATATGTTCTTAAATCCATATCAATTGTTCTGAAATAATAATTATTTTCATTAATTGTATTACGAGCTCTATTTTCTAGGATTGTAAATATTACATATCTTCTTCCTATTATAAAAACAAATAATAGTAAAAATGCAAGCACAATGTATTGAATTGTTCTTAATTTTATACTGTACTTTTTTAAAAATTTTACTTCTTTATTTTTTTGTTTTGGGAAATCTAAATCTATGTCATTCTGCATACATTCTAACTTTTCTTTGCAACTTTCGCAGTTTTTAATATGTTCTTCTATAAATTCATTGGTTTGTATGTCTGTTAATTTTTCAATATAACTTGGAAATAAGTCTTGGACTATTTTACATTCTTTTTTCTCTTCCATTTTCTTTTTCCTCCTTCAATAATTTTTGTTTTCCTCTATAAAATGTAACTCTTGCCCAGTTTTCTGTTTTATTCAATATATCAGCAATTTCTTTAAAGGTAAGGGCACCTGTTAACCTTAGATACATTACTTCTTTTGTTTGATTATCTAAGGACTGCATTTTTTTAAATAATTCAAGTTTAGATGTATTTTGTATTGCTATTTTTTCTGTATCTTCAATAGCTATTAATTCTAAATCTTCTCCTTCTATACTCTTATATCTTTTATTTTTCTTTATTTCATCATACCATAAATTTTTTGCAATCTGACATAACCAAACTTGTATTTTGCACTCTCCTTTGAAAGAGCCTATTTTTTTGACTGCTCTATAAAAAGTTTCTTGGGTTAATTCTTCTGCAAGATTATCATTATGTGTTAGACAAAATAAATATTTATTTACTACTTTAAAATATTGTTTATATATTTCTTCTATATCTTGCATAAAAACCCCCTTTTAAATATTTTATACTTATATGACTTAGTTTTTGTTAATTTGTTACAAAAAATTTAAAAAAGCGAAAGATATTTTTAATTTACTATCTTTCGCTTCTATATATCATTATTTTTTTAACATATTTGTTTTTAACTCATATAGTTCTTTTGATAAATCTACATAGTATTTTTGTGGATTGTTTAGTCTTTTTACTTCTTCCCATATAGTTTTAAGTTCTTCTTTTTCATGTTTTGCAATTTCCTCTAATGTAGGCAATTTATATATAAGTTTTCCGATTCTCAAATATTTTTTCTTGTAATTCTTTTACATAAAAATTTGTTAAAGTTTTCTTTTTCCATGTATTATGCTCATCAAATATTTCGTATGTATCAGTGCTAATTTCTTCATCTTTAAGCATAATTACATCAGCTAAAGCATAGTTTGTATCTTTTGAATAAAATCTACATACTTTTTTAAAACTTGGATTTGTTATTTTTTCTACATTTTCGCTTATTTTTATTTTAGGAATTATCTTTCCATCATTTTCTAGTGCAACTAGTTTATATACTCCACCAAAAACTGGGTCACTTTTAGCTGTAATCAAATTTTCTCCTACACCAAATGAGTCTACTTCTGCTTTTTGGTCTAAAAGTGATGTTATTAGGTGTTCATCTAAAGAGTTAGTAAGGCAAATTTTACAGTCAGGATATCCTGAATCATCTAGTACTTTTCTTATTTTTTTTGAAAGGTATGCTAAATCCCCACTATCTAGTCTTACAGCTACTGGTCTTATTCCTTGTGGATTTAACACTTCATCAAATACTTTTATTGCATTAGGAAGTCCACTTTCTAGTGCATTATATGTATCTATTAAGAAAGTACAACCATTAGGATATAATTCAGCATATGTTTTAAATGCTTCATATTCATTATCAAAACTTTGTATCCAACTATGTGCCATGGTTCCTGATGCAGGTACACAAAATTTTTTTGCAGTTAGTGTGCAAGAAGTTCCAACAGCACCACCTATTATTGCTGCTCTAGCTCCATATATCGCAGCTGATATCCCATGTGATCTTCTTGCTCCAAATTCCATTATTGGTCTTCCTTTTGCAGCTCTTACAATTCTTGATGTTTTAGTTGCAATTAAACTTTGATGATTTAATATTGTTAGAAATATAGTTTCTAACAGTTGTGCTTCTACAATAGGAGCTTTAACTGTTATTAATGGTTCATTTGGAAATACTACTGTTCCTTCTGGTATTGCCCAAATGTCTCCTGTAAATTTGAACCTTTTTAGATAATCTAAGTATCTTTCTGAAAAAATCTTTTGATTTCTTAAAAATTCAATATCTTCTTCATCAAATTTTAAGTTTTGAACAAAATCTATTATTTGTTCAAGCCCTGCAACAATAGCATAACCACCTTTGTCTGGCACATTTCTAAAAAATATATCAAAGTATGCTATACCATTCTTATTTTTAACAAAATATCCATTTGACATTGTAAACTCATAAAAATCTGCTATTAATTCTAATTTTTCTTGGTTCATTTCTTTATCTCCAATCTTATATTTCTATTTTTTCAATTATAGATATTCCAGCTTGCTTCATAAGTTTAAAGGCTATTTCGTTATATTCTTCTCTTAAATGCATTGGGCTATTGTAAGTTTCTACTGCATTCTTAGGTACAACAATTTCCATATTTAAGTCTTTTTGGTCAAAATAGTTTTGCATTGGGATTGCTAGATTTAATATACAAATATCTGTACAGCATCCTATTATTATAACTTTTTTTAAATTTTTCATTTTCTCTATATCTTCTATGAAATTGGGTGCATACATTGTAGAAGTTGAGTTTTTTGTATATACTAAAGAGTATGTTTCAAATAGTTTTAGTTCTTCTACTAGTTCAGCTTCTTCTGTATTTTCCATGCAATGTATTGGAAACTTACTAAATTCTCTACAATTTTCTTTGTGTGTATCTTTTATAATTGCAATTCCTTCATTCTCTTTTTGGATTTTTTCCATAAGTCTTATATGTTCTGGAATAATATGTTTAATATATGTATCTGCCATTGCTCCTATTTCTGTAAAACCTTTTACCATATCAACATTAATTAATAATTTTTCTATATCTTCTAAGTTTTTCATTGTTAATTTAATTCCTTTCTATTTTAGGTATTTGTAACAATCAGGGATTTAACAGTCTTAGTAATTAGGCGATATACTGATTATTTTTCAAGCATATTTGTTCTTTCAAATTTATATATTGATGCTTTTTCTCTTTTATGTTTTGAATTGTTATACATTTTTAATATTTTTTCTTTTGCTTTTTCATTTGTACTTCCTGTTTCTATCATTTCTTCTATTTCTGCATATTTTATTCCCATTTTTTCTTCATCTGTTTGTCCTCCTAGACCATCAGCTGGTGGTTTTGATAATATCTTTTCTGGCACTCCTAAATATCTACCTATTTCCAATACTTCACTTACTGTAAAGTTTCCAATAGGATTAAAGTCAAAGCCACTATCTCCCCATTTTGTTGTATAGCCGAACCATTGATTCTGAAAGGTTTCCTGTTCCTATAACTAGGTAACCTAAAGTTTGAGCTATTGAATACAGGGTTGTCATCCTTAAACGTGGTTTCATATTTATTTTAGATTCTTTTGATAGAGTTTCTTCTATTGCCATATTTATGCTATTTTCCATAGTATCAAAAGTAGAAGTTAGATCTATATTTATTGAGTTAATTCCAAAAGTGTCTGTCACAAGTCTTGCATCTTCGAAATCTGAACTTACAGAGTTACATGGCATTGAAACAGCAAGTATATTTTCTTTTCCTAGTGCTTTAGTTGCCATTGCAATAACAGTTGCTGAGTCTTTTCCTCCACTATTCCCAATAACTACTCCTTTAGCACCAGTTTTATTAACATATTCTTTTATCCATTTTATTGCGTTTTCTGCCTCTTTAATTAATTTTTCTTGTGATAACAAATAAATCACTTCCTATTTATTTAGTTTTGTATAAGTTTATCATAAAATATAAAAAAATAATAGTCCTTTTTGGAACTATTATTTTAGTTTTGCTAGTATCATTTCTTTGTTATCCATAATTGTTTTATATCCAGTTTCGATGCATTTACTTAAATCTCCTATTTCTAATAGACTTGCTCCATGTGTGTCTACTTCAAGAGCTATATCAGATATATTCTGAGCATTTACAACATCTTTTTGAGCAAATATATCAACTGCTCTTAATATTATATCAAATAGATTATCTGTTGGCTCATATTTATCAATATTAAAGCTAATTCCTAAGGTACAGTCTGCTCCCATGTCTTTTAATACCTTTATAGGTAAATTATCTTTTGTTCCACCATCTATAAAGTTATATTTTTCAAAATCGCAAGTAGTAAATATTCCAGGAAATGCCATACTGGCTCTTATTGCTTTTCCTATTGGTATATTGTTTATATAGTCTATTTTTTCATTAGGAGTTATACAATCTTTTGATACAAATATACATTCTTTTGTAGAAATAGTATCAACAGTTGGAATTGCAAGAGGGATTTTAATTTCGTTTATATTTGTTATTCCTTTAGAGTTTGCAAATTCACTAACGATATTTTCTATTTTCTCTCCACAAATTAATCCACCTGTTTTAATTTTTTTGGTTAAAATATAATCTTTTATTATTTTTAATATCTTAGTTTTTTCTATATTTGTTAATTGTTTATAATATGTGCTTGCCATATTTTCCATTTCTGTTGTATCACATCCAAGAGAATATAACAAAGCAAACAGACTTCCAGAACTTGTTCCTGATATATAGTCTATCTTTATATTTAATTCTTCTAAAGCTTTAAATACACCTATATGGGCTATTCCTTGAAGCCCACCACCTGCTAATGCAAGACCAATTTTCATTATATATTACTCTCCATTCTATATTATAAGTATTAACTAATCTTACACATTATAAACTATATAATTAATAAGGTCAATAAAATTTTAGTATATCTTTATTGTAATTCGAATTGTGAATTATAGAGTTCTGCATAAGCTCCATTTTGTTTCATTAATTCTTCATGATTTCCTTGTTCTATAATGTTACCTTCTTTCATAACTAATATAAGGTCTGCATTTTTTATTGTAGAAAGTCTGTGTGCAATTATAAATGAAGTTCTACCTTTAGTCAATTTATCCATTGCTGTTTGTACTAATTCTTCTGTTCTTGTATCTACATTTGAAGTTGCTTCATCTAGGATTAAAAATGGTGATTTATCTATCATTGCTCTTGCTATAGTCAAAAGTTGTCTTTGGCCTGCTGAAACACTATCATTTTCTGATAAAATTGAGTTATATCCTTTTGGCAATGTTTTGATAAAATGGTCAAGACCTACTTCTTCACAAACTTGTTTTACTTGTTCATCAGATACATCTTCTCTGTTGTAAATAATATTTTCTTTCACTGTTCCTTCAAATAACCAAGTATCTTGAAGTACCATTGTAAACAAATCATGTATGTTTTCTCTAGTTAAGTCTTTTGTTGAAATTCCATCAATTTTTATAACTCCAGAGTCTATATCATAAAATTTCATAAGTAGGTTTACCATAGTAGTTTTTCCAGCACCTGTTGGTCCAACTATTGCAATTTTTTGTCCTGGTTTAGCTGTTGCTGTGAAATTTGTTATTGTAGGTTTATCATTTCCATCATACTTAAATACTACATTCTCAAATTCAATTTTTCCCTTTACATCTTCTTTGTTTAAAGTTTTACTAATTGCTTTTTGGTCTTTCATTTCTTCTTCATCTAAAAATTCAAATACTCTCTCAGATGCTGCGGCTGTTGACTGCAGTTGTGTCATTGCTTGAGCAATCTGCGCAAGTGGAGAGGTAAATAGTCTTACATATGTTATAAATGCTACAATTACTCCAAAAGATATTATGTCATTTATTGTAAGAAGTGCACCTACTATACATACTGCAACATAACCAAAGTTTCCTATGAAAATCATTAGTGGCTGCATTAATCCTGATAAAAATTGACTTTTTCTGTTACTATCACATACTTTTTGATTTAGTATTTCAAATTTTCTGTCTGCTTCTTCTTTTCCATTATATGCTTTTACTACATTTAATCCAGAATATATTTCTTCTATATGAGCATTTAAGTTTCCAAGTTCTGCTTGTTTTGCAATGAAATATTTTTGTGAATTTTTTAGTATTAAAATCATGCCCATAAATCCTATAAAACTTGAAAGTATAGCTGTAATAGCCATTATCCAGTTTGTAAAAAACATCATTATTATTGTTCCAACAAACAATGTTATAGAGCTTACTAAACCTGCAAGTGATTGATTCATACTTTGAGCAATCATATCTATATCATTAGTTATTCTTGATAATGTATCTCCTGCTTGGTGTTTGTCGAAATATTTAAGTGGCAAACGATTTATCTTTTTTGAGATATTTCTCCTTAAATGATTTGCAAATCTATTTGCAACATTTGTCATACATATTGATTGTATAAAATTAAATAGTGCACTACATAGATATAAAGTTGTCAAAAATAATGCAATTCCTTTGATTGTATCTAAATCCATTACACCCATTAATCCTTTTTGTATTTCATCTGTTAAATCCGAAAGTCTATTTGGAGCAAATATTGATAGTGTAGAGCTTAATATTGCTAGGATTAATGCGATTATAATTAATATTCTATATCTTTTTAGTTCTTTTAATAGTCTTTTTATTGCATTTTTAAAGTTTTTTGCCTTTTCTCCTGTACCACCTGGTGCCATTCCTCCCATTGGGCCTCTCATTCTAGGAGGTCTTGTATTTTTTTGTTCTATTCCGCATTTTCTAATTCCTCCTTTGAAAGCTGTGATAATGCAATTTCTCTATATACATCACAAGTTTTTAATAATTCTTTATGTGTACCTAATCCAACTATTTTTCCTTTATCTAATACAACTATCTTGTCTGCATTCATTATAGTTCCTATTCTTTGTGCTACTATCATTGAGGTTGCTTCTTTAGTGTATTTTTTTAGTTCTTTTCTTAAAACAGAGTCTGTTTTATAATCTAATGCTGAAAAACTGTCATCAAATATATATATTTCAGGATTTCTTGCAATAGCTCTTGCAATTGCTAACCTTTGTTTTTGTCCTCCTGAAATATTAGTTCCTCCTTGTGCTATATGTGTATCGTATTTATCGTCCATTTTTTCAACAAATTCTTGTGCTTGTGCAACTTGTATTGCTTCTTTTGCTTTTTCTTCAGCAATATCTCCTTTTCCATTATTTCCATAGCATACATTTGAATTAACTGTTCCATTAAACATAACTGCTTTTTGTGGTACATAACCGAAGTTTATTTCTTAGAAATTCTTGAGTATATTCTTTTACATTTACTCCATCTACTAAAACTTCTCCTTCTGTTACATCATAGAAGCGTGGAACTAAATTTATTAAAGTAGATTTTCCTGAACCTGTTGAACCAATAAAGGCGATAGTTTCTCCTTGATTTACTTTAAAGGAAATATCTTTTAATAAATATTCGTCAGCATCAGGATATTTGAATGAGACATCTCTAAATTCTACTGTTCCTGTTTCTCCTGTATTAATTTCTTTTATATTTCCATCCTTTATTGTAATTTCTGTATCTAGTACTTCATTAATACGTTTTGCTGAAACATCTGCACGAGGTAACATCATAAATACCATTGCAAGCATTAAGAATGACATTATAATTTGCATTGCATAAGAACTAAATACTACCATATCTCCAAATAATGAAAGTTTATCTAGTCCTATTGCTTCATTTATAATATGTGCACCTACATAGTATATTGCAAGTGTTAGAAAGTACATTACTAAATACATTACAGGTTGTAAAACTGCAAAACATTTTTGATTGAATAATTGTTGGTTTGTCAGTGCTGTATTTACTTCTTCAAATTTTTCTTCTTGGTATTTTTCTGCATTAAATGCTCTTACTACACGAATACCTGTTAAGTTTTCACGAGTTACCCCATTTACTTTATCTATTAATTTTTGAACTCTTTTAAATCTTGGCATTACTATTGCAATTAATATACCTATTACTGATAATAGTATAATTACTGCAACAGCTGTTATAGTACTCCATTGCCAGCTTTTATTTAATATTTTAGTTATTGCCCATATAGCTGTTATTGGAGATTTTATAAGTAATTGAAGTCCCATTGCAAGTAACATTTCAAGTTGTGTTATATCATTTGTAGTTCTTGTGATTAAGCTACTAGTTGAAAAACTTTTTACTTCTTGCATAGCTAAATCTTCTACTTTTCTAAATAATTTACTTCTTACATTTTTTGAGAAATTTGAAGATACATGAGATGCTAAATATCCAGTAACTATTGCTGCAAGGAGACTACCTAAAGCACATCCTAACATATATGCACCATTTAGTAAGATTTCCTGAATTTCACTTCCTTCTGTTTGTACAAGTGTTGTTATTTTTGCCATATAGTCTGGTAATTTTAAATCTAACCATACTTGAGTAATAATTAATATTAAAGATACTAAAACTAGTATTATTTCCCTTTTTCCTAAGTTTTTTAATAATTTTAACATTTAACTTTTGCTCATCCCTTTCTGTATATAATTATTCTATTATCCTACATTTTTTTAGATTTGCCAATACTTTTACTTAAATATTCATGTAGAATTCACATTTACTATTACAATTCA
This sequence comes from uncultured Clostridium sp., assembly GCA_947572545.1. Classification (GTDB taxonomy): domain Bacteria; phylum Bacillota; class Clostridia; order TANB77; family CAG-508; genus JAAWPK01. The sequence goes on from CANPCK010000013.1 coordinate 17,715, forward strand.
CATAATCAATTGTAACCAAAATAAATAGAAGTATTAATGAAAATTATTCGCTCCCATGCTATACGGAACTGCATAATTTTGTTTATACTTCTATTTTTAAGTAATATTAATCTTTTAATATATTTTCTGCTAATATTTCTAATTCTTTTTTAGTATTTTCTTTTAGAGTTGTTCTAATAGTTATAGTAGGTTCTATTAATTTAATATCTTTCATTCCAGATATTATCTCTTTCATACATTTTGCTGCACTTGGTGCCCATGTCCCATTTTCTACAATTCCAATAGTTCTGTTTTGATAATTTTTAGATTTTAAGTGACGCAAAAATTGTTCCATAGGTGGAAATACTTCAAAATTATAGCTTGAGGCTGCAAGAATTATTTTTCCATACCTAAATGCATCTTCTATTGCTTCTGCCATATCATCTCTTGCTAAATCTGTTATTACTACTTTTTTTGCTCCTTTTTCTTCTAGAATTTTTGCAAGTTCTCTTGCAGCATTTGCAGTATTTCCATGAATTGATGCATATGCTATAAAAACTCCTTCACTTTCTGGCTTATAACTACTCCATATGTCATATTTTTCAATATAATGTCCTAGATTTTCTTTTAAAATAGGACCATGTAAAGGGCAGATTATATTTATGTCTAAGGTACTTGCTTTTTTTAGTAAGCTTTGAACTTGCATTCCATATTTTCCGAACTATGTTAAAATAATATCTTCTTGCTTCACAATTCCAGTCTTCTTCTGTATCAAGTGCTCCAAATTTACCAAAACCATCTGCTGTAAATAAAACTTTTTCTGTTTTTTCGTATGTTACCATTACTTCTGGCCAATGCACCATAGGAGCCATAAAGAATTGTAAAGTATGTTTTCCTATATTTATTTCTTCTCCTTCTTTTATGACTATTTTTCTTTCCTCTAAATCTGGTATATCAAAAAATTGTGGAATAAATGAAAAGGTTTTTTCATTACCAATTATTTTCATTCCAGGATATTTTTTAGTTAGAAGTTCTACATTGGCACCATGGTCAGGTTCTAAGTGTGATACAACTAAATAATCAGGCTTTTTTCCTTCTAATGCATTTTCCAAGTTTAGTATCCATTCATTAGTTTTTCTTTTATCAACTGTATCCATTACAACTATTTTTTCATCTTTTATTAAATATGAGTTATATGAAATTCCATTAGGTACTATGTATTGACCTTCAAATAGGTCTATATCTTTGTCATCTACTCCAATATATATTATGTCTTTTGAAATTGTTATATCTTTCATAATTATTATTCTTTCCTTTCTCGGAAATTTTTGAAAATAATTAGTATAGTACTAGGCGAACAAAATTGAAATCAAGAAGGTGTACTATTGTACGTTGATTTGATTTCAATTGAAGTTCAACGACGTAATATGCTGATTATTTTTCAAAAATTATTCTACTTCTTTGCTCCATAATCCATGTCTGTTACAATATGCATATAATGTTGAACCTGATATATATTTAAAATGAGTTTCACAATTTTCCCCTGGTTTAAAATATTTTATGCATTCTTTATTTTCTGAAACAATACTTACCCATTCAATATAGTGATCATCGTCCATTACATGGTTAACTTTTACAAATATTTTTCCGTCTTTTATTTCATAAGTTGGAACATGTTTTTCTACTGCTGCATCAACTGAATTTGGTTTCATTTCATTCATTTTTTCTCCACAACAGATAATTCCACAGTTTTCACAATTACAGTCTTTTAATATTTTTACAGTTGCTCCACAACTATTACACTTTTTTACTATTAATTCCTTTTTCATAATTTTACCTCCAATTTGATATATTATTGTATTTATTATATTTCTTTATATTAAAAAAAGCAAGAAGTTTTTACAAAACTAGAGACCTGCAACTGCTAAAATGCAGCTACAGGTCTCTAGTTTTACTAAAGTTTTTTCGATAAATTTGTACTACAAGATAAATCGTTTAAGTGAAGGAGGATTGTGGTTAATTAGAAAGAATTAATGATTTCTTCCAGCTGGTCCATTTGGAGCTTCATGGGAAAGCTTGGATGCAGTCTTTTCATATGATCTAAGAGATGCATTGCCTCTACATATAAAGCTTTTCTCTCAAGATCTGCCATTTCCTTTGCAAAAGCAGCAGGATTATAATTTTTAGCAGGAGCTAAGATCATTCCCTTTTCAGGGGATAATCCATCATGATCATCATCAATGATGAGATACATATCCGGTGAAAGCTTCACAACCGGCCGAAAAGTACAGAAAAATTGGTATTCAGAGCCTGCGGTGTCAGCCAAAGCAGGATATTCTATCGAGGATCCCGCAGCAGTAGCAGCTTCGTAATAGATGCTTCGCAACACTTTTTCTCCAAGATAGCATCTATCAATACCTGCCGTGTGTTGTATCCACTGACTAAGTTTATTGTAGGAACTAATGGAAAAATGTGTACCTGTTGCACCTAAAGCCACATTGCTGTAGCAAGCTTTGAGGTATCGCTGAGGAACTTGGTCGTAATAATCCCAGGACTCATGGCCATGCAAAGCAATCCAAAGCTTAGTGTGTTGATGGCTGATCAGGTAGGGTTCTCTATTTACTATTACCATATGCCAGCCACCGAGGTTATGTTCTGTTCTGACCTTATAGTTTGCACTTCCAGTATGACATAAAATAAATTGTCTGTCATCAGGGATGTAGCTTACAAATTGCTTCTCAAGTCTTTCTATCTCAGCTTGAGAGGCGCAAGTAAGCTCTAAAAGTTGCTGCCGTATTTTCTGCATTGTGTGCTCCGCCTTTCATTTTGATTTGATTTCTAATTTTTATTTTCTTTTCTCCACAAAACCTCCTTTTGTGTTTTTGGAATAACTCTAAAAACTCCTTTCTCAACAAAGATTCTATTTTTATTATATATAATTTTATGTTAATTGTCAATTTAGATGTTGTCATTTCTAATGGTTTCAATTATATTTTGCTTGTTTATTTTATTTAATGAGTATTTCATTATGATACCTACAATTACCATTACAAATACTATTGCAATAAGGATTGCTTTAATTGGTAATGTATAAGTTGAAATCATACTTATTTCAAATGCCTTAAATATAAAATATGACAGTAATATACCTATTGGTATTCCGTATTATAAGTGATTTTGTTCCATAAAATATACTTTCAAGTCTTATCATTCTGTTAAATTCTTTTTTAGTCATACCTATTGATTTAAGGTTTGCAAATTCTTTACTACGTAAATTCATATTTGTTGTTATAGTATTAAATATATTTGTCACTCCAATTGCTGTTATAACTGCTATAAATCCATATAGGAATATTGATATTACAAGTACTAAAGCATTATTACTTCTTGCATATTCATCATAGTTACTGAAAGATAATGTATTTGAAAATTCTGGATTTTGTTTCATATATTCTTCTAGTTCTTCAGCTAATTTATCTGAATTATTACTTTGAATATACATAAGTGTTGTTTCTCCTAATCCAAGCTTATCCATAAGCGAATCACTAACTATCAAATAACCTAAACTGCAATTATCTTCTTCTAATCCCATAGGTTTTTTATCTGTTATGCTTGCTATTTTAATATTTTGTTTATTTTCTTTTAGTTCTGTTTCTAGTATATCTCCCTTATTTAAGTTATATATATATCCTTCTTCCTTTTTTTCTCCATAATATATATATTTATTAATTAAAATTCCAGCATCTTTACATTTGTCATAGTTTTCTCCAATATCTGAAATATATCTTTTGTATTCGTCTTCTCCAACTGATACAACTGGAATATACATTTTATCGTCTAGGCTTGGCTCTCCTCCTAGATTAATTTTCTTTCCAAATTCTGATAGATATTTATTATAGTCGAAAGATAAGTTAACAATTCTGTGTATAGAGTACTCATCTATTGTTTCAAAATTTGATATATCTTTATATATTTTGAAGTTTTGCTCTGCATTTTCATCAGAACTATATATATTAAAGTTGTATAAATTGAAACCATAGTCTATAAAAGCAGATATAGCAATAAATGTAACAATACTAATTACTAGTGATACAATAGTTGCTCTATATTTCTTTTTACTTCTTTTCAAATTTTTATATGCAATTTCTCCACCTACATTAAATATCTTGCTAATTATCTTTGGGCATTTAATCTTTTTTGATTTGATCTTTATATCATTTGAACTTCTTATTAAATCTATTGGTGTAACTCTTGATGCTTTCCTTGCAGAAGATACACATGATAAAAATATAGTAACTGCTGCAACAAATACACTTATTCCTATTGCTGATAGTGATATTGAGTATATAAATTTAAAATTATTTAAGAATTCTCCAAGAATAATATTTACAACATTTAGAAGAATTGCTATTGCAATAATTCCTGATAGTATTCCTAAAGGTATTCCGAATTAAACCTAATATAAATCCTTCAAAATATACACTTTTCTTTATTTGTTTTTTTGTTGTTCCAACACTTGCAAGCATTCCGTATTGTTTAAGCCTTTCTGTTACAGAAATTGCAAATCCATTTTTTATTACAAATACACTTGAAACTAGTACTATTCCCATAATTATTGCTGCAAGAGTATAAATCATTGTATTGTTTGCACCACTTAATCCAGAACCTTCATAATTTAAAAGTTGAGTGTTTACATTTACATCGTATTTCTTTTCTTGATATAAACCTAGTCCTGAAATTGGAAATACTTCTTCACTTTCTCCTTTTTTTACTAAACCTGCTAAATCTTCAGTATCATCTTTATAAGTACTCGAATCTTTATATAAAACAGCAATATTTGCTTCTTCTATTACTTCATTCATTTTAGTCATTATAGTATAACCAGGTGCTGAACGATTTTCTGTTGCATTAGATGGTCTATACATGATTCCAACTATTTTGTATTCTTTTGTAAATTTTTTTGTTAGAGTTTCTGGCATTTCTTCATCAAAACTGTTATTTTGAGTAAGTTTTTTTCCATTAGCATCTGTTCTTGTACATATATCAAGTGTTAAAGTATCACCTATTTTATAATTAACTTTACCATTTTTACTTATATGTTCAGATATTACTATTTCTGAATCATTTTGAGGTAGTCTTCCTTCTTGTACTTGTATACCTACCTTATTCATATAATTTTCATTTGCTGCAATTAATGATAAATAAGGTTTGTATTTATTTTTACTATCTTTTAAATAACTATATCCTATTTCTTCTGCTAAATAATAGTTTTTGACATTGTTATGTTTTTCTATTGTTTCTAATTCATTTTTTGGTACATTATAAAATGTTGCATGATAGTCTCCTTCACTTATTTTTGCAGTTCTAATCATTGAAGCCCTTGTACTTGTAACTAATCCTGCTACACCACATATTAATGCAGTAGATAAAATTATTCCGAATTATTATTACTGCACTTCTTTTTTTATTTAGCTTCAAATTCTTTGAACTTAATTCATATAGTATATTTTTCACTTTTGTTCACCCCTTTTATTAAATTATTATCTTTCCATCTTCTATTTTAATAATCCTATCAGCTTCTTGAGCAATTTTATCGTCATGTGTTATTACTATTAATGTTTGATTATATTTTTTATTAGAAATTTTAAGTAATGATATTATTTCTTCTGAAGCTTTACTATCTAAGTTTCCTGTTGGTTCATCAGCAAGCATTATTGAAGGTTCATTTATTATTGCTCTACCTATTGATACTCTTTGCTGTTGTCCTCCGAGATAATTGATTTGGTAAATGTGTTTTTCTTTCTTCTAGTCCGTAGAGTCTTTAATAATTCATTGACTTTATTGTTTGGTACTTCTTTTCCATCTAATCTACATGGAAGAGTTATATTTTCTACTACATTTAAAATTGGTATTAGATTATAGAATTGATATATAAGTCCTACTTCTCTTCTTCTAAATATTGCAAGATTGTCATCATTTAAAGAATAAATATCTTTACCATTGATATATACTTTTCCGCTTGTTGGTCTATCAACTCCTCCTATTAAATGTAATAAAGTAGATTTTCCACTTCCACTTGAACCTACTATTGCAACAAATTCTCCTTGATTAACTGAAAATGAAATATTATCAACTGCTCTTACTTCATTTTCTCCTTTTCCATAAGTCTTACATAAATTTTGAACTTTTAATACTTCCATTTTAAATTTCTCCCTTTCTATTTAGATTTCACTTTTACTAATGTGATTATATACCAAAAGGCACCTGTTTAGGTGCCTTTTAATAAAATCTTAATAAAGGTTAATAATATGTTAAGATTTTACTATTGCTTTTTTTCTTATCAATATAATAGGTGTGCATTGCTTTCCTTGTCCTGCTGGATTATCTTTTATCATTTCTATTAGTTCTTTATCTTCTAATTGTATGTCATTAGATTTACCTAATATTTCTTGTCCTAAATCGTTTGCATCAACTATCATACAAGAAATATCAAGTTTGCTTTTTATTTCGTTACATACTTTATTTGGATCTTTTGGTAGTTGTATTCCTATATCTTGATATTCTTTCCATATATGCCCATAAAAGCCATCTAGTCCACTTACTTCTTGTCCTACTATTTCATAAAATATTCCTTTTTTTCCAAATAATTTGGTTACAGCACTTGCAATACTTGCTAATATTACACGAAATATACCTACTGTATTAATTGCATATTGCATTTTTATTGCTTCTCCTACACCTATTCCAGTAGAAGGATGAGAAGCAAATTTCGATAATAGTTTTGCTAAAAAACTAACTTTAATATTTTCTCTTTTTATTATTCTATTTTGACATAGAGCAATTATTTTTTCACTACTTGCTATAATATCTCCTTTACTATAAATTGGTAAAACATATTCTTTAAAAATATCAATATAGCTATCTCCTTGTTTTACAAATTTTGTTTTTATTGCATGTCTTAAATAAATGTTTTCTCCTACTTTTATTTCTATGTTTTTTCCTTCATTTGATACAAATTCCATATTTTATTCCTCCTATACTAATAATTAGCATAAGAATGTATCTAAATTGTATCTATTTTCTTTAGACAGCTAACATGTATCCTACTCTATAAATTGTTTTAATTTTTTTCTCCCAACCTAACTTTTTTCTTAATCTTTGAATATGTAGGTCTATTGTTCTTGTGCCAAATTCTAAATCTTCACCCCATACTTTTTCATAAATTAGTTCTTTATATAAAGCGAAATTCCTGTTTCGTATTAGTAAGATTAATAAATCAAATTCTTTAGGTGTAAGGGCAATCATTCTACCTTCTTTTACTACACATCTTCCTTCTATATCTATTTCTATATTATCTATTTTTTGTATTTCTCTACCCCTGTTATATCTTCTAAGTACTGCTTCTATTCTAGCAATTAATTCTCCTATTTCAAATGGTTTTGTTACATAGTCATCAGCTCCTTCTCTTAATGCTTTAATTTTATCTGAAGTTGAATTTTTAGATGTTACAAATATTACAGGGGTTCGTGATACTTGTTTTATATATTCTAATAGTTCATATCCATTTATTATTGGGAGCATTATATCAAGTAAAATTAAGTCATAGTTATTGTTTTCTATTAAATCAGCACCTATTTTACCATTATTTGCAATTTGACATATATATCCTTGTAATTCTAGTTCTTTTTTTATAAAATTCGATATTTCTCTTTCAGCTTCTACAATTAATACACTATTCATTTGTTTTCTCCCGAAATCAATATAGTATAAAAGTGTATCTAAGTTGTATCAGCCGATTTTTCTTATACAACAAAAAAAAGAAAGGATTATTTAAAATGTACCCAATGGAGTAGACACTAAAAAAAGAGTGTCTTCCCATTGGGTA
>CANPCK010000014.1 GCA_947572545.1 uncultured Clostridium sp.
TTTTTTCTAAAAAGAAAAGACTGTCAACAAATTTTACTTTGTCAACAGTCTGATTAGAAGAATAGAAAAATCTATTCTTCTAATACTTTTTTTAATATTTCCTCTGCTGAATTTCGTTTAGCAAATTTGATGATACTTTGCTTTATTTCTTCTAATTTTCTATCATCTTTTATTATTTCTATTAATTTCTGCTCTATGTTATTATCATTTTTTATCCACATTGCTAAATTATTTTCTTCTAAAAATTCTGCATTTTCTTCTTCTTGCCCTGGTATAGGATTGATTGCAATTATTGGTAAATTTGATGCTAAACTTTCTGATACTGTAATTCCTCCGTGGCTTTGTTATTACTATATCTGATATATTCATTAATTCTGGCACTTTGTTTGTAAATTCTAATACTTTTATATTTTCTTTATCCTTAGCTATTTCTTTAAATTTTTCATATACCTTTGGGTTCTTTCCTGATACTGCTATTATTTGTATTTCTTCTGAATTTTCTGTTAGTACTTTCATATATGTAAATATGTTTTTCCTTGCAAGTCCCATCTTTCCTCCTGCAAAGAATAATACTGTTTTTAAATTGTCTTTTAATTCAAAGTTTTTTAGTGTTTCTTTTCTATCAAATTTTTCTAAAAATCTTTGTGATATTGGAAGTCCTGTTGCATATATTTTTTCTTCTTCTACTCCATATTTTACTAGACTTTCTTTCATTTTTTCTGTCGATACAAAAAATTTTTCTAAATATTCATGTTTTACTAGCCATTGTTCATGATATTTGAAGTCTGTTAGTATTGTTGCTACTGGAATTTTTAGATTTCCTTTCTTTTTTAATATTCCACACATTTGAGTTGAGAATGGATGCGCTGATATTATATAATCTGGTTTCTTTCCTTCTATTAGTCTTCCTAGCTTATTTGAAAGTAGTTTGTTTATTGAATTACTAAATCCTGCAATTACTCCTTTTCTTGATGCTTTATATATTTTCCCCCACATTTTAGGCATATTTTTTGATAAATTCTCATAACTTTTTACTGTTATACTATTTATGAGTTTATTAAGATATTTCATACAGTCTATAACTTCTGTTTCGATTTCTGGATATTTTTTATTTATTACTTCTTGCATTGCATTTGCAGCACTTAAATGCCCTCCTCCATAAGTTGCATAAAATATTAATATTTTCATTTTGTTTTATTCCTTTTCTATTTTATTTTTCTTAAAAAAAGAGGATTTTCTATAATAGAACTCCTCTTCTTTATTATTTATATATATAATTCTGCATTATATGATACTCCGTTTATCCTTATTTCAAAATGTAAATGTGGTCCTGATGCATTTCCTGTACTTCCTACTTTTGCTATTAATTGTCCTGATGATACTTTTTGTCCTTCTTTAACATTTAATACACTACAGTGACCATAATATGTTTGTACTCCATTACCATGAGAAATTATTACTAGTTTTCCATAAGTTGAATATTCTCCTGAAAATGTAACTGTTCCTGCTGCTGCTGCTTTTATTGGTGTTCCAGTTGCTGCTGCAATATCTGTTCCTTTATGTGTTGTTCCCCATCTTGGTCCATATCTTGAAGTTACAGTTCCTGAAACTGGTCTTATGAAATTTATTCCTGCTGATTTATATCCTTTTCCTATTTTTGCCCTTGTTACTTTTCCACTACTGCTTGAACTTGTTCCTGAAGATGTGCTTGTAGATGTGTCTTTAGGTTCGTTAATAGCAGCTACTACTATTTTTTCTTCAAATAATGATGATACTGCTGTATCTTTGTCTGTATATGTTTTCTTTTCTGTATCCCATTTCTCTTGGATTGCTAATTTATCTAAGTTGTTACTATTTTTGTCTTTTAATGCATTCACTATTTCTTCTGCTGCCCCAAAGTTCTCTACATATAGTTTTTCTTCATTATTTATTGTTAATGCATAACATCTGTAATAAGATCTTCCTGTACTTATTACCTTTTCATATATTTCTTCGTCATTTGTCTCTACTCCTCTTTTTAAGAAGCATAATTTATATTCTGGCATAATATCTATCTGTATAAATGCTGCATCATCACTTCCGTCTTTCTGTATAATCATATATTTTTGATTGAAGTGTTGCTCTATCTCTACTATATCCAATCATTTCTCCATTTAGTGTTACACTATATATTGGTTTATATACACACATTGCTACTGTAAATATTATTATTATACTAACTACTAATAATGCTACAATTTTTATGCTTGTCCTTAAACCAATTAAAAATCTTCTCATACTATTATCTTTGGCACTCCTTTTTGTTTTATTTATTCCTACGGATAATACGCTTTTAGCTTACTATTAGATTTTACATTAAATAGGTCATTTATTCAATTTTTGTATTTTTCTATTTGCCTTATTTTTCTTCACTTTCCTTTTATTTCCTCTTGTTTTCTCTTATTTTCTTTAGTTTTTAAAGTTCTCTTCTGCCTTCTAGGGCTTTTGTTAATGTTACCTCATCTGTATATTCCAAATCTCCTCCAACTGGTATTCCATGTGCTATTCTTGTAACTTTTACTTCTAGTGGTTTTAGTATTTTTGAAATATACATAGCTGTTGCTTCTCCTTCTACTCTAGGATTTGTTGCTAGTATTATTTCTTTTATTTCATTATTATTTTGTATTCTATTTAGTAATTCTTTTATTTTTATTTCGTCTGGTCCTATACCATTCATTGGAGATATTGATCCATGTAATACATGATATGTTCCTTTAAATTCATGTGTTCTTTCCATTGCTATAACATCTTTTACATCTTCTACTACACATATTATTCCTTTATCTCTCTTAGGGCTACTGCATATTGGGCATGGATCTGTGTCTGAAATATTAAAACAGTGTGAACAATATTTTAGATTTTTTTTGGCATTTATAATTGCATTTATAAATTCTGTTATTTCTTCCTCATTTGCATCTAATATATGAAATGCTAGTCTTACTGCTGTTTTGTGCCCTATACTAGGTAATTTCTCAAATGCTTCTATTAACTTTTCTATTGATGGTGAATAGTATGACATGGCTATTTCCTTTCTTAGTTTGAAACTACATTAGTCCTGGGATGTTATACTTTCCAAGGCTTGCGCTTTGTGCTATATCTACTTTTCTTAGTGCTTCATTTACACATGTCAAAATTAGGTCTTCTAACATTTCTACATCGTCTGGATCTACTACATCTTTTTGTATTTTTATTTCTTTTACTTCTTTTGCTCCACTTACTTTTACATTTATAGCTCCTCCACCTGCTGTTGCCTCAAATTCTTTTGCTGTTAATTCTTCTTGTGATTTTTCCATATCTGCTTGCATCTTTTTTGCTTCTTTCATTAGTTTACTAATATTCATTCCTCCAAAACCTGCTCCTCCTGGAAATCCTCCTCTTCCTTTTGACATATCTTTTCTCCTTTCTTTTTAGTTTTCAAAATAATACTTTTCTATTCTAAGCATTTTAAAATAATGACTTAGCATACTGATTGTTTTGAAAATTTTATTCTTCTATAAAATTGATTGGTATATCCAATCCTTCTAATATATCTTCTCCTGTTTCTTCTGAAACGTTTTCTTCTTTATTTATAATTTTTTCTTCTTGTTTATTTTCTTTGTGTTTATTTCCTTTCATTCCACTTGCATCTTCAAATTTGATTTGCATTGGCTTTCCACATACTATTGATATTTCTTTTGTCAAAACATTCATGTTCTCTGGTTGTTGTAATAGTTCTTTTCTAAATGAGTTTAGTCCATTATTAAATCTTATTCCAACTGTCATATCATTTATTTCTACCGCTTCTGTGCCTATCAAATTTGCATATAACATTACTTTTCCTTGCTTTTTTAAATCATTTAATACATTTTGCCAATTAGTAATTATATTTCCTTTTGCTAATTCTTCTGTAGGTTCAAATTCTTTTTGTGTGTCTTCTTTTTTTTCTTCTATTTTATTAATTGTGGATGTAGTAATTTTAGTTAATGTTTCATTTCTTTGTATTTTGATTGGCTCTATTGTCTGCGTTGGTACTTTTACATCTTCTGTTATCATTTTTTCTAGTTTTTGTATTCTTTCTTCTAGTCCTTTTATATCTTGTTTCATACACATTTTTATTATTTCTGTTTCGAATATTATTGTTTTTTGTGAAGACCATTTCATTTTGCTTTCTAATTCTGATAGTCTGTATATTATATTTATTAACTCTTCTTTTGAAACCTTTTCTGATATTTCTGCTAATTGTTCTATTTCTTCTTTACTATATATTTCATTTTTTTTACTTACTTTGTACATTAATATGTCTTTTGTGTATTTTATCATTTCCCAAAGGAAATTGTTTAAGTCTTTTCCTTCTTCTAATACTTCGTCTATTGCTTTTAATGATTTTTCTATATCTTTGTTTATTATCCCTTTTATTATACTATGTATATAAATAAATTTCGGTATTCCAACTAGATCCTTTATTTTGTTTTCATCTATATTTATTTCTCCGTCTTGCAAACATCTTTCTAAGATACTTAATGCATCTCTTGCTGCCCCCTCTGAAAGTGTTGCAATTAAATTTAATGCTTGTTCTGTTATTTGTATATTACTTTCTTCACATACTATTTTCATTCTCTTTGTTAAATCTTCATTTGATATCTTTTTAAAGTCAAATCTTTGGCACCTTGAAAGTATTGTTGCAAGTAATTTTTGTGGCTCTGTTGTTGCAAGTATAAATTTTACATGTTCTGGTGGTTCTTCTAATGTCTTTAATAATGCGTTAAATGCTCCTGTTGAAAGCATATGTACCTCGTCTATTATATATACTCTGTATTTTGCAAGTGTTGGCAAAAAATTTATTTTTTCTTTTATATTCCTTATATCTTCTACACTATTATTTGAAGCAGCATCCATTTCTACAACATCTGTAAGTGTTCCGTTCTAAACTTGATTTGCAAATTTCGCATTCATTACATGGTTCTCCATCTTTTGGGTTTAGACAATTTATTGCTCTTGCAAGTATTTTTGCTGTTGATGTTTTTCCTGTTCCTCTTCCTCCTGTTAAAAGATATGCATGTCCTATTCTTCCTGATTTTATTTGATTTTTTAATGTTTGCATAACATGATCTTGTCCTACTACTTCACTAAATGTTTTGGGTCTAAATTTTCTATATAGTGCTGTATATGCCATTTTTATTCCCCCTTAAAGACTTCAAAATCTAACTTCTCCGTGGAAAGTAACTTCCACATAAAAGTTTTTACTTATTGCTGCTTCCTTCCGGACCTGACAAGATTCGTAAATTTTTATCGAAAATTACTTCCCACGCAAAAGTTAGATTCTTTTTGTATTATATAATGTTTTTTTATTTTTTACAACATTTTTTTAATTTCTTTTAAAAATTACATCTGAAAAATCTGTTTTTTCATAACTTGATGTTCCTGTTTTTATTATATTTCCTACTGGTAATTCTAGATTTATCCTTCCTATAAATTCTGTTCCACTTACAAGTACTATTTTAATGTCAAATGCTACTTTACATTTTATTTCTTCATATTCTACATCTATTTTTGAAAGTATAGTACCATCATGTTTTATTTCTTGTTCTTCTGATTGGTACTTTCCGTAGTCTTTCATTAGAACATCTAAATGCAATTATTCCTCCCTGATTTGCGATATTTAACTCTTTTAAGTTGTTTTTTTCTTCTCCTGTATATATTAATTTGTCACTTATTTTATATTCTTCTTTATTTTCATATATTTTGCTTTCACTATTACTTGGTTTATATAATATTATTTCCCCTTTTGATGGTCTTTCTTCTACTGTAAAATTGTTTACTTCTATACTTTTTATTAATTCTGTTTTTCTATAATCTTTGTTTTTCCCAATATGTATATATATGTCATTATTTTGCATTAATTCCAAATTCCATATATTTTCTCCATCTGTTTCTATTCCTTCTCCTGTGCTTACTACTATTATTTGTGACAGTTCGAAAGGCATGTTACTTTCCCCTTCTACTTCATATTTTAGCATTAGTAAACAAATTATTGTAAGTGTTAGGATTATTATAAATACTACTATAAAAGAGCATATGATTTTTTTTATTTTTTTATTCAAGAGTTCCGTAGTTTTTCCTCCCTTTGCTAAATAGATTGTTGTTTTTTTATTTTTCTTAATTCTTTAAAAAATTCTTTTAAAATTTTTTCACATTCTTTTTGCATTATTTCTGTTTCATATTCTACTTTATGATTAAATTTGTAGTCTTCAAATAAATTTAGTACTGACCCACATGCTCCTGCTTTAGGATCTTTAGTTCCTATATATATTTTTTTTATTCTTGAATTTATTATTGCCCCTGCACACATTGTACATGGTTCTAATGTTACATACATTTCACATTCTTCAAGTCTCCATGCTCCTAACTTTTTGCTTGCTTTTTGTATTGCAAGTATTTCTGCATGCTTTGTTGTGTCATTTTTTGTTTCTTTCAAATTATGTGCTCTTGCAATTATCTCCCCATTTTTTACTACTATTGCTCCAACTGGCACTTCCAATTTCCTATATGCTTTTTGGGCCTCTTTTAGAGCTTCTTTCATATACTTTTCTTCTATGATTTTTCTCTCCTTCTAGCTTTTAGTTTTTTGCATTATTATTTTTATTTTGTTAATTATTTTTTTGAAAATTCCTTCTTTTTTTATTTCTAACAGTGCATTTTGGCTCTCATTATTTTGAATTTCAGTAACTTTTTTGTTTTTTTAATATCATCTGAATTATATCTTTTTCTTTTTTGTTCTTTTATTTTATTTTTTTACTTACTATTACACCTAAATTACGCCTAAATGTTTTTTATAAATCTGTAAACGTTGGTGTGCCCATGCGGACTCGAACCACAATCGGTCGCTTAGGAGGCGACTGCTCTATCCTGCTGAGCTATGAGCACATATTTTAATTTTCAAGTGCAATTATACTATACTAGTTAGAAAATTACAAGGCTTAGGGGGCTTTATTTATTAATTTATTTTTACTTTTTTAGTTATGTATACTAAACTATTGATTTTTTTTATTCTATGATATAAAATATCTTTATAATAGGTATTTTTACCTTATCTAAAGGAGGAAATCATAATGAGCGTAAGAAAAGCAGTTATACCGATTGCTGGCTTTGCAACAAGATTTTTACCTGCTTGTAAAGCATTACCTAAGTGTATGCTTACTATATTGGATAAACCTATTATTCAATATATTGTAGATGAAGCTGTAGAATCTGGTATTGAAGAAATTGTTATGGTAATTGGAAGAAAAAAAGACGTTGTACAAGATTATTTTACAGAAGATACTGAGCTTAAAGACTTCTTAACAGAAAGGGGTAAAGAAAAATTTATTCCTCAAGTTTCAAGTTTGTCAAGAGGAGCTAAAATACATTTTATTGAGCAATCTGGTGGTGCCAAAGGTTTAGGACATGCTATATACCAAGCTAAGGACATTATTGGTAGAGAACCTTTTGCTATACTTTATGGTGATGTTGTTTTTCATGGTGAAAAACCTTGCTTAAAAGAAATTATAGAAAAACACGAAGAATGTGGTGGTTCTGTAATTGGAGTTGAAAAAGTTGACTGGAAAGATGTTCCTAAATATGGTAATGTTTCTGCTGTTCAAATTTCTGAGGGATTTTATAAGGCTGAAAAATTACAGGAAAAACCTCAAATTGAAGAAACTAAATCAAATTTAGCAATATCTGATAGGCATGTTTTAATGCCAGAAGTTTTTGATTTCTTAGCTAGTACAAAACCTGGAAAAGGTGGAGAAATACAAGTAACTGATGCTTATAATGCTATGGTTAACACTAAAGAAGGTGTTTATGCTTATGATTATAAGAGTAAAAGATTTGATTCTGGAGATAAATTAGGTTTTGTAATGGCTGCTGTTGATGAAACTTTAAACAGACCTGAGCTTAGAGATTCTTTTGTTAAATTTTTAAAAGGTCTAGATATTTAGTATATACAAAGAGTATATTGAATTAATCTTCAATATACTCTTTTTTATTCATGCCAACCTTTTATATTTCCTCTTTTTATTGCTCCATATATATTTGCTCTTAACATTGGTATATCTAAATTTAAGCTATGTATTAATTTTTTTATATCTTCTCTTTTTGAATGTCCATCCATTGGACAATTTTTTGGCATTATTTCTATATTGTTTTTCCTTATAAATTTTTTTATGTCTTTTTCTGGTGCATATATTAATGGTCTAATTAATGTTACTTTTGATCTATCCATATAACTTACGGGTGCAAAGGTTGAGATGTTTCCTGCATAAAATAAATTTAATAAAAATGTCTCTAATACATCATCTTCATTGTGTCCTAACGCAATTTTATTACATCCTTCTCTATTTACAACTGAGTTTAATATTCCTCTTCTAATATTAGCACATAATGAACATGGATTTTTTTCTTTTCTTATTTCAAATACTATCTCTTTTGCATGACTTTCTTCTATAAATAGTTGTACTTCTAGTTTTTTACATAGTCTTTCGAGTATTCCTCTATCGAAAAATTCAAATCCTGGGTCTACGCTTATTGCTATAATTTCAAATTTTTTAGGAAAGAATATTTGCAAATTCTTAAATGCCATTAACATTGCTGTTGAATCTTTTCCTCCTGATAATGCAACTGCTATTTTGTCTCCTTCTTGTATCATGTCATAGTCATTTATTGCTTTTCTCATATAACTTAATATTTGCTGCATCTTTATCCCCCCTAATGTTTCCTTTTGAAATATTAAAAAAATAAGAGTTTGTTTCGACTCTTATTTTATATTTGGTTGCGGGGGATAGACTCGAACTATCGACCTTTGGGTTATGAGCCCAACGAGCTGCCAACTGCTCCACCCCGCGATGTATTTAACTATTTAATTATACTCTCTGATTTTTAAAAAGTCAATACTTTTACTTGATTTTATAGATATTCTTGAGAATTTTCGCTATAATTAAATTTTTCTTTATTATATATTATATGCTATTTTTAGAAAATAATTACTTATTTTCATTTTTTATTTTGCTTATTATTTTTGCTGATGCATATACTATTTCTGTTGATTTTTTATTTGCAATTTCTTTTCCTATAGCTTTCCCTCCGACTGTTAGTGCTGCTACCATTGCACTTATTACAAATTGAATATTTTCTGGCATTCCTAAACTTCCGTGTCAATTTTAGAGATATCATTGTACTTATGGCTCCACTTAAAACTCCACATATATCCCCTATTACATCTGCACAGACATTTGCTACTTTTGCCGCATTTTTTATTAGTCTTAATGCCATCTTTGCTCCTTGTGCTTTTTTCGTTGCTTTTGCATGAAATTCTTCTTCATTTGCAACTGTTACTGCAACACCTATAATATCAAATAATATTCCAACCATTATTACTGCAAATAGTATTATTACAGCTGGTATTATACTTAATTTGGATACTCCATTTGTAGATATAAATGAAAAACTAATAGATAATACAAATGTTATTATAAATATTTGTATTATCCATTTAAAATTACCTTTGGATTTCTTTTCTTTTTTTTCTTCATGTTCCTTTGTTATCATAAAATTGCTCCTTTTTATTACATGGCAAAAGCCTAAGTAAATTTTACGGTTTAGGTCTAGTTGAATTTCTCTATTTCCTACTTAGCATTACTGCTAGAGCTGTTTCCATTTAAAGGAAATAACTATTAATATTAATAGCTACCAGATTGCCACTTAAATCCGTACCTTAATCCTTAGACTTTCATGCTTTTGTTAAAGCAAACATTCTAGAAGTTTTCCTTAACATCTTTGATTATTGTTAGTCTTTTTTGCAAATGCAATTTCATAATAAAATATAAACTGAAACTTAATTTTGGCCAATTTATTATTAAGTTCAAAATACTAATCCCAATACATTCACTCAAGACAGGCTACTCTATGTATTTCGTGTCTTGGCACTCAACATAGGTTATACTTAAAAAGTGAAAACTAATTAAGCCTCCGCGAAACCAGGGAAACGTTATGTATGCCATTACATATGCCCCTAACCTCTTTACTCCCTGCTCACACACAAAACTGGCATTTCGCGCACAAACAAGAAACTTCATCGATTTGCCCTTCAGTGGATTTTTAGCCCCACCCTCTCAATAATCATTGACGACTAGAATAATGCGCCACTTTTTTTATTATATCATATTGTTTGTTTTTTTTCCAGTATTTAGTTTAAATATATTTGTTATTATTGTATAGTTAATTCATTTTCTTTTTGTATTCCATAATTATAACCATAACTAGTTTTATTTGAATTTTCCATATTTTCAGATATTACTCCTTTTGAGAAATATCCTGCAACAAATCCTATTAAAAATACTATTATCATTATTATTATCATTCTTATTTTTTCTTGACTTATGTACATATCTTTATCATATATTTTTACTCGTTCTTGGTTTATTTCTTTTTTATTTTCTTCCATATGTTCCTCTCCTTTGTATAAATTTAAGTATGGTTTTATTATACTATCTTTGCTATTTAAAATCAACATTAATTTCTTAATTATTGACAAACATATTTTAGTTAATTTATAATATTTCTATAGTAATTTTTTACATATTGTGTTAAATAAATTTTTAATATCTTAATGGAGGTTTTTATGAATATTATTATAGGAAAAAATAGTGGTTTTTGCACTGGAGTAAAAATTTCTGTATCAAAGGCCGAAGATGAATTATCAAAAAGTGATACTCAAGTTTTTTGTTTGGGTGAACTAATTCATAATAAACAAGTTATTAAAAATTTGGAGTCTAAAGGTCTTAAGACTATAAATTCTATTCATGAGGCTAAAGATAAGGTAATTATTCGTGCCCATGGAGCTAGTCAAGAGGTTTATGAAATTGCTAAAGAAAAAAACATCGAATTGATTGACTTGACTTGTCCTAAAGTTTTAAGAATTCATAAACAAGTTCAATCTTTTTCTAAAGATAATTATTTTATTTTTTTATTTGGTGTAAATAATCATCCTGAAACTATTGGAACTTTCAGCTTTTGTGGCGAAAATTCTTTTTTACTTGAATCTTTAACTGATATTGATAATGCTATAAATGCTTTTCATGATAGTGGTTTAAATGATTTATTAATTATTTCTCAAACTACTTTTAGTCTTAATTTGTTTGAGGAAATGTGTTCTGTTATTCTTTCTGATTTGGGTAATTATTATAATATTTATATTGAAAAAAGTATTTGTAATGCTACGGCTACTCGACAACTAGAGACTAAGGAACTTTCTAAATCTGTTGATTTGATGATTATTATTGGTGGCAAAAATAGCTCTAATACAAAAAAATTGTACGATACTGCTCTTGAAAATTGTAGTAATGCTATTCATATAGAAACAAAAAGTGATTTAGATTTAGATTTTGTAAAATCATTTGAAAATATAGGTATTATGGCAGGTGCTTCTACTCCTGAATATATTGTTAATGATGTTTTTGATGCACTTATACAAAAATAAATTCTTTTATTACATTAAATTTTGCCTCTCCTATTCCTGATACACTTTTTATTTCTTCTATCGTTTTGAAGTTTCCATTTGTTTTTCTGTATTCTAATATTTTTACAGCAGTTGCTTCTCCTATTCCTGGCAATGTTATTAAGTCTACAAATGCTGCTTTATTTATATTTATTCTATTAGTATTTTTTTCTTTTTCTTCTGTTACTCCATCTCCTGGTCCTGATAATATAAATGTTGCTTCTTGATTTGCATTTGCTTGCGCAGATATGTTTGTCTGCATATTTTTGTTTTCTTCTTTATCATCTATACTTGGTATATATATTTTTTGCCCGTCTTCTATCATATATGCTAAATTTACATTACTTATATCTGCATCTTCTGTTAGTCCTCCCGCTGCTTCTATTGCATCATTTATTCTTGAATTTTCTTCTATTTGTACTATTCCATTTGATTTTATGGCTCCTGTTATATGTATTTTTATTAGTTCTTTTTTTGTTTCTTGTTCTTCATCATCTTCAGTTTTTTCTACTATATTTCCTATAGTTTGATTTGTATATACTTCCTTTGTGCTATTTATATAATAGTAAGCAATAACTATCACAACTATTGCTATGACTGTAACTGCTATTATCTTTTGTTTTTGGTTTAGCATTTCCATTTAAAATTCCTCCTTGTTTTTTTATTTTTTTAAAGCAAATTATTGATATTTATTTACAATCCATGATATATTAAATGTATTATGAAAAAGACTTTTATTTATATTATTTTAATAATTAATATTTTATCTATTACTACCAATTGTTTTGCAACTCAGGAGTTTGAAATTTCAAATACTACAAATTCTTCAAATGTTGAGCAGCCCAATATTAACGATTTGTCTATATATTCTGATTGCATTTTAATGGTTGAAAAGGAAACTGGAGATATACTTTACGAAAAAAACTCTAATCAAAGAATGTATCCTGCAAGTACTACTAAGACTTTGACTGCTATTATTGTTTTGGAGAAGTGTAGTTTGAATGATATTGCGACTGTTAGTTCTGTTGCTGTTAAATCTGTTCCTTCTTCTTATACTATTGCAAATTTACAGCCTCGGAGAAAAACTTAGAGTTGAAGATTTATTGTATGCAATGTTGCTTCCTTCTGCAAATGATGCTGCAAATGTTTTAGCTGAACATGTTGCTGGATCTATTTCTGAATTTGCTGAGCTTATGAATAGCAAAGCTAAAGAAATTGGTTGTATGGATTCTAATTTTGCTAATCCTAGTGGTATTCATGACGAAAATTTGTATTCAACTGCTCATGATTTGTCGTTAATTGCTCGTTATGCCATGAATATTAAAACTTTTAGAAAAATTGTTAATACTAGTTCTTATACTTTGCCAAGTACTTCTGTTTATCCTAATGATGATAGAGTTTTAACTCTTTCTAATTACCTTATGAATTCTAATTATAAAGATTATTATTATGAATATGCGACTGGGGTAAAAACTGGATATACTAATGCCGCTAAAGATTGTTTAATTGCAAGTGCTAAAAAAGATGATGTTGAATTTATAATTGTTGTTCTTGGTGCTGGAAATATAAATGGTAATCGTAAGACAAAATACTTAGATTGTAAAACTTTATTTAATTTTGCTTTTGATAATTATACAGCACATTACAAAAATTTGCAAGAAGAAAAGAAAAAAGAGGAAGAAAAAAAGTTACAAGAGGAGACTTCTTTAACTTCAGCTTCTGTTTCTGAAAATCCCCAAAGTTCAAATAGTGGATTTCTTAGAGGTATTTCTAAAATAATCGCTGTTATAAGTATTATTCTTGCTATAAGAATTTTATTTAGAAGACCTAAAAAGAAAAAGAATCATTATAGATATGGTGGTAAGAAAAAAAATAAACATAGAGCTAAACATTAAATAATACTCTAAAAGTGGATTAACCACTTTTAGAGTATTATTTTTAGTAATAAATTATTTTCATACATTGTTTTACATATAAATGATTTTTCAATTTTATTAATTACATTTTTGTTTTTTACCATAGGTGCTGTTAAGCTGATTACTGCAAGAATTGCATATACTACTACAAATCCTTCTAATATTCCATATATTGTTCCTCCGTGCTTTATTGAATTGTTTTATTATAGGTATTTTTTCTATTATATTGGCAAATATTTTTATAAATATCATAAGTATTCTTGCAATTAAGAATAATCCTATCCAAGTTCCGAACTCTAACTATTGATATCGCTACATTTTCTGCAATATACTTAGCTCCTTCTTCCTTTACTCCATTTGTATAATTTTCTATGCTTTCCATTATACTCGTTGCTTCTTTTTTTTCTTCTTCTTTATCATATATTTTCTTTTCTATCGTTTGTTCTAGCTTTATCACAATATCTGTATTATTTATTATATAGTTTGATACTGGTGTATAAAAAATTAGTGCAATAATTAATGCTGCAAAAAATCCAATTATTCTTACGGCTACTCCTATTAGACCTCTTTTATATCCTAAGAATATGCAAAGTGCTATTATTCCTATTAGTATTAAATCTACTGTCATTATTTTTCCTCCCGTTTGATTTATTTTAACAAAACTAATTATAGAGTTAGTCTAACAATTTTTAATTAATGTAACATCTTATTTATGTTATTTTAATTTCAATTGTTATTCTGATAACTTAATGATTCTATTTTTTTGTTAAAATGTAATTACTTTTATTCTATCCCTGTATATAATTCCTGCAACTGATGTTCCTAGCACTATTTCTTTTACTTCTTGATTAGATGTATATTTTTTTTCTAGCCAACCATTTAAATTTATAAAGTGGATTTCTGTTCCTAAGTTTATTGCTGATGTTTGTTCATTGCTTACTATTTTTTTTACAGCACTATCTACTGTATAGGTGTTTTCTGTTTTTGTTATTATATTAGTTAATATAATATCTGTTTTTGTACTAAATATTCCTTTTTGTGTTTCTTCTGCTCTTATTGTGTAACTTTTTAAATTAATATCTGCTATTTGAGTATTTTTACTAAATTCTATTAATTTTGATTCTGCATCTTCGTAAATTATATGTATAGAGTCATTATACATACATACTAATTGTCCTCTTTCTTGGTATTTTATATCTATTATAACTTTATTTGAGTCTGCATTATATTTATATATTATCGAGTTGTTTGTATCTCCTTTACTTGCTTTATCTATTTCTATAATTTTTATGCTGGATTCTATTAATGCTCCTCCTATATTTACTTCTGCTATTGCTAAATATTTTCCATCTACTGATATATCCGCTCCAACTGCAACTGTTGATGCTAAATATGTCTTGAATAATTCTTTTCCATTTCTATTAAATGTGACTATTACACTTTTATAGCTTAATCCTTCTGTTATAACTGTTACATTTCCACTTTTATTAATATTTACTTTTTTTATTTTTCCCTCTACTTTACTTTCCCATTGTATTTTCCCGTTCTGATACTACACATAATTTCTGTCCGTCCATTTTCTGCAATTATCAAACTTGAACCATTTGCATTAAATATTGGATTACTTATTCCTACTTCTATTTCATATATTTTTGAAGCATAGTTGCTATATACTTCTAATTTTCCGTTTGAAAGTATAGTTATGTATTTATCATATGCATAAAAATATTGTGATTTATCAGAGTCAATTTCTATTGTTGCTACATCATCTTCTGTAATTTCTTTTCTTAGTACATTTATATTTATCCAGTCTCTTACATTTTCATTTAACATGTACATTATCATTATGCTAAAAATTACTATTACTGATATTATTACAGAGACTATTATTATTTTATCTTTTAATTGCATTTTTCCTTTGAATTCCAAAATTTTCATAAATAATCCTTTCTGCTTTTCAAGTTATATAAGTATTTTATAATATTTAGTTAATTATTACAAGATTATTTACATTTTAATATTAAAATTAATTGTATTATTCCTAATATTCCAAAAACTGGATATATATTGTTTACTAAATTTGAAAATCCAAATGATGATACTAATACTGATGTAAAGCAGATCACTTTATTTAGTATGTTGTATTTTTTCTTATCTTTTGCTACATTATTTAAAAATCCAAATGCATCTGATATTGCTGTTGTAATTATTGCGCCTAGTATTATAAGTCCATATAAATATTTATAACCTGTTCCAAATAGTCCGACTTGCATATACTGCTGGCAAGTCTATATCCCTTATTTCCGTAGTTATATTTAATAAAAGTAATACAATGATAAATGCTAAGATTATAATTATTATCCCTGTTGTTATTGCTATTTTCAGTTCGTCTTTTGCGTTTTTTATATATTTTTTCATTGGTATTAATAATGATACTAGTGTTATACAATTATAACTAGCATATAATATTGCTTTTGGAAACCATATTGATGTATTTTCTGTTTTTTCAATTATCCCTATTGTTCCAAAACTTTTTATTCCAAGTATTAACAAAAACATTATTATAATATGTATTAATATTTTATTTAATATAAATATTCCTTTCATATTTTTGTTTAAAATTATGTATGTTAATATGGCAATTACTATACTTGAATATATTTCATTTATTCCAAATTCTTGCTTAAAATAAGCAGAGAATCCTGCACACATAACAAAAAATGATAATAATAAAAATACATTTATTATTACGTTTAATATTGTTTTTATATCTATTTTTTTTCCGTTTTTTTGATTTACTGATTTTTCTAATAGTTCATTATATGTGTTTATATCATATTTTTTTATAATTTTTAATGTTTTATATATTATATATACTATAATTACTACACTTATTACTATTCCTATTAGTCCATTTGTTCCATATATAAAAAAGAATGTATATATCTCTTTTCCTGATGCAAATCCTGCTCCTATTATTATTCCTATTATTACAAATACACAGCTTAATATTCCCATAATATAAAACCTCTCTCTTAGTTTATTCTAAGGGAGAGGTTTTTATGCTATTGTGAAAGCAACTGTGTTCTTTTGTACTAAGGTTGCAATCTTTTATTTCTAATTTTAGCAGATTCTTATTTTTTTCTTCTTCTTAATTGCCATACTACTATTCCTATTATTACTATTAATACTGGTACTCCAAATATTATTGTCATAACAATGTTATTTTGTGCTTCTGTTGCTGTATAATATACAACTTCCACAGTTTTTCTAATTGTTATTTGATCTTTTATGTCTGCCATATATGCTATTGAGTTCAACACTATATCTTTATTGTTATAAAAGTTTATTGCTGATACTTGACCTGCTTGTATTCTTATTGGTGCATCTGTTGCAAATGCATTATTTGCATATATTATTAGCTTTGATGTAGTTTCATCGTTTATTTTCTTTTCCAATGCTGCTCCTACTACTTGTTTTCCAAGTTCATCTCCTTCTGTTGCACTTATTGTAGGTATTGAGAGATCTTTTCTATAAAAGGCTTTTTCTGATGTTGTAAGTACTTCTGTTTTTGTAACTCCTAATTCTTCAAGTTTTGCATCGTCTACAAATGTTAATCTTGATGAATCCAAAAGCATTATTCTTCCATCTCTTGTAAGGTCTGTTGTAAATTCTGTTGTTAAAATATTTGGTAGTATTATATCTGGAGATTGTGTTATCATTTTTGATGTGTCTTGTTCTAGTACTACTCCATCTTGACTTAGAGTTGTTCCATATAAGTCAAGTATTGATTGTACATTTGGCATTTCTGTTTCTGATGAGAATGTATCATTCATCCAAAGTATATTTCCACCTTTGTTTATATAGTCTTTTATTTTATTTGTTTCTAATTCTATAAAGTCTTTTTTAGGTGATGCTATAATTATTGTTTCACAGTCATCTGGAACTTTTTCTTCTACCAATAAGTCTAGATTTTTGACTTCATAATTTTCAACTTCTAAATATGTTTTTAAGTTTGTCATCTGTGTGTTTATAGAATATTCTTCATGTCCTGTTAACATATATATTTTTGTTGTTGTTCCTATAGATGATACTGATATTATTCCATTTGTAATCCTTTGTTCTGTCATATCTACTGAATTATTTGTGTTATAGTCATAAGTGTATAGATCATATGGACCAAATACTTTGTGTTTGTCTCCTGATATTATAAGTATACTATTGCTTTCATCTTCTATTTCATATTTAGATGCTAAATCCTTTCTATCCGTAGTAGTTGTTGCCTCCATTGTTATATTCTTATTTATTTTCATATATTGCTTTATTAGGTCTCCTACACTGCTGTTTTCTATGTATCCAAATAAATAAATTTCTATCTTTTCATTTTCTGGTATTTTAGCAATCTGCTCTTTTGATATATCTGTTAGTGTATATAATTTTTCTGATGTCAAGTCTATATCTGTTATATTAAGTTTACTTAGTCCTATATTAATTCCTACATATACTGCAATTATTATTGCTATTATTATAATTGTTAAACTTGTTTCTTTTAGCCATTTTAACTTGATATTTTCAAATATCTTTTTCATTTTTTCCACTTAATTTTGTCACCTCTTCTATTTTAAATTTTTTCTTCTCTGTAAGATAATTACTGTGAATAATGTAAACATTATTGTTTGCATTATTAATATCATGCTTTCTTTAATTCCAATTATTCCTTCTGGGAATTTTTGGAACAGACTTATTGGTGATAATATATATAAACTTTCAGATAAATTTGGTAAAAACCAACTTACAGTTAATAGCACTATCGTTGCTACTCCTGCAATTATTTGATTTTCTGTTAGACTTGATATAAATAATCCAAATGATATATATGACATTGTAAGTAATATAAATCCTATGAATGTAGTTATTGTTTCTGATATTCCTGTAATTCCTCCTGCAAATATACAAAGAATTGCATAATACATCAATGAAAATACTTCTGTTATTACTATTACTATTACTGCTGCTAAAAGTTTTCCAACTACAATACTTGTTATACTTCTTGATGATGTGAGAAGTAATGTTTCTGTTCCATTTTTTCTCTCTGCAAATGCTCCCATTGTAAGTAAGGCTATTGTGAATGTTAATAGTTCACTTGTATAATAAAATAGTCCTGAAAATTCTACACTCCCCATTTGATATGTATACATATAGAAGAAAAAACTTGACATAAGTAAAAATGCTCCTATAAATACATATCCTATTGGAGATAAAAAGTATGTTTTAACTTCTTTCTTTATTATTGCCCACATTATTTATCTCCTCCTTTTTTATTTTCTTTTTGTTTCATTTTATCTTCCTTATTTTTTTCTTTTTGTGCTTGTTTTTCTTTTTTTAATTGCTCTTTTGTTTTTATTGGTGTTTCTTTTTGTTGATCTATTAAATCTATAAATACATCTTCTAGACTTATTTCTGCTTTCTTTAATTCAAAAATTGTCATTCCACTTTTTGCAAATTCTGCAAATATTTCTTTTCTTATATCTTTGTCTTGTTTTGATGATATACTATATTGTTTTGTTCCGTCTGAAAGAGTTTTTATTAGTTTTAATTCTTTTACATCTTCCATTTTCTTTACAGTTTCATCTATCTTATTTTCTGTGTCTTCAACTGTAACAAGTAATACGTTTCCTCCTTTTTCCCTTTTTTCTAAATTCTCTGGTGTGTCTACTGCTAATAATTTTCCCTTATTTATTATTATAACTTTTTTACATATTTGGCTTACTTCTGATAATATGTGTGAACTTAATATTATTGTGTGGTCTTTTCCAAGCGATTTTATTAAACTTCTTATTTGCGTAACTTGTTTTGGATCTAATCCCACTGTTGGCTCGTCTAATATTAAAACTTTCGGATTTCCAACTAATGCTCCTGCTAAACTTACACGTTGTCTGTATCCTCTAGATAAATTTCTTATTAATTTGTTTTGTACATCTTCTATATTTACTGCTTTTAGTACTCTTTCTATTTCTGCCTTTCTTTCTTTTCTTTTTACTCCTTTTAATTCTGACATATAACTTACAAATTCTTTTGGAGTTAGCTCGTTATATAGTGGTGTTGTCTCAGGCATATATCCTATTTCTCTTTTTGCTTTATTTGCTTTTTTACTTACATTGTAACCATTTATTTCTACATGTCCATTTGTTGGTTCTATTACACCTGTAATTATACTCATTGTTGTAGTTTTTCCTGCTCCATTTGGTCCTAAAAATCCAACAATTTCTCCTTCTTTTACTTCAAAGTTCATGTTATCTACAGCAAGATAATTGCCATATTTCTTAGTAACATTTTCTACTTTAATCAAATGATTCTCCTCCTTTTTTCATAATCGTTATTATATTATCATTACTTACTATTAATTTCAATATTTTTACACAAAATTCACAATTCTATATACGGAAACTTAATTTCTATAGTTTTATTATATGAAAAATGTAAATTTATACTAAAATCTTACTAGGAAAATTTATATTATCTCTTAATATTTTCCTATATTGACAAAATATTTTAATTTTTTTATTTTTTTGTTATAATTATCTAGATTATGGCACTTTAAGAGTGTGTTTCTTTTACCTTATAAGTGTTTGGCATTTTGTTTTTAGTGTCTATATAATTTTATTAGTAACTTTTGTATTATTAAATGGGGGAATTTTATATGAAAGATAATATTATAATTGGAAATAGAATAAGGACTATTAGAGAATCTATATCTTTGACTAGAGAACAATTTTCTGAGTTAATAGATATTTCTTCCTCATTTTTGAGTCAAATTGAAAGAGGCGATAAATCTATGAGTATAGAAACTCTTATGATTATTTCTTCGAAAACAGGATACTCTTGTGATTATATTTTATTTGGTGATACTTCTCACACAAATTATGCTAGTAAAATAAATAGAATGGTTTCAAATAGTTCTGATGAAATTGCGGAATTAATGTATAATGTCATTCGTCCTATTGCTAAATATCCTTTTTAATTTGTTAATTAACTAAATCAAATATTCTCTTAAATTTTTAACTTAATATTTTTATCTTGCTATTCTAACAAAAGTAAATTTTAGACTAAATTTACTTTAATTTAGTATTTTTTAATATTTTCATTGACAATACTATGTTTTTATGATATTATTGTTTAGCATTAATTTTTGGGTCAGTAGCTCAGTTGGATAGAGCACAGGCCTTCTAAGCCTGGGGTCGGGGGTTCGAATCCCTCCTGGCTCACCAAAACGTTCCAAAAACCAAAATGTATTTCTTTGTAGGAGGTTTCGCTGTAAGCCTACCACTGAAATTGGACAAAATGAAAACTCACTGATTTTACAAGTGAGTTTTTTTCATTTACTTGATTATTAAGTTTCTCAAAGCTAAAAACATTTCTATATCTTACATTTACTGACTTGTTTGTTATGCTACTGAAAGCTAAAAACATTTCAACTTTTTTCATTTCCTACTATTATTTTACTTGTTTATATTTCTTGTAATCTTCCCTTTATTACTTAATATATGTATGTATTTATTCTATTAGATTTTATTTGTCCGCTTCTTTCTGTTATTCTTATTGTTATTATTGTTTATTTCCTCTTCAAGCATTGTTTATTTATTCATTGGAAAAGGTTTCGCTCAAAACTGAAAAACTTGCTTAAAGTCTTTCTTAATCTAAACTAATTATTGTTACTTTCTATCTCTTATTTCTTTAATTTTTCCTTTAATGTATTAGATACCTCTTCTAACAAACGAGATATATCTATTATTGTTAATTTCATATATTCTTCTTGCTTATCACTATACTTATCTATTTGTTTTAGTTGTTGCATTATTTCCCTTACTTGCTTTCAGATTTTATCGTATGCCTTATAGAAATTTAGTTTTTGTTGCGACTCTTGATTTTCCTTTATTATTCTTACCATTTTTCTAACCTCGACTTTCTCATATTTTCAAAAATTCAGTTATTCTTTATCTTCCAGTTATCTTATTTCAACTGAAAATTGTGTTTAAGGGTTGTTTATTGTTTTAGTGGGAAAGGTTACGGCTCAAACTAGAAAAATGACTGTTGCTCCTTATGGACTGTTATTGTATTATTGATAGATTTATGCTGATATTAGTTAATTTAAGACACAAGAAAAACCAGTTAACTTAATAACTGGCTTATTGTATATTAAATTTATTTCTTGATATGAAACAATGAAACTTTTACTTATTTACCTCTTCAAGTGCAACTATTCTTAATATATGTTTACTATCGTACTCTACCCAAATGGTTCCATTATTTCCCCAGTTTGGTCCCCAGCTATTCAAACATAACCAAGATTGTTTTGTATCATCATATCCAATTACTACTAAGTCATGTCCAACCCAATTACCATTAGGATCTGCACCCATATTTATTGAAAATTCACGATCTACTGCTATTAGTAATGGTTTTCCACTTATTAGCTCACACTTTAAGTCTATAGTTTCTAAATGATGATTAGGGTTATCATAAATATCATCAAATCCAATTGACTCTTTAAGGAATTTACTTATATTATATCGATTACCTGCTTCTTCATCAGGAACAGTTTGTAGATATTTATATACTTTTCTAAAATCATAGTCATAATTACCTTGATAGTTTAAAGCAATTTCTCTTGCTTTAATTTGTGCATAGTATAAACAAAATGGTTTATTACGTTGATGTTCAACATTTATCTTAATTTTATTTCTCATATCAAACTTAGCTGGAAGAGATTTTTTAATTTTTTCTATTCTTTCTTTTCTTTGCTCTTGTTCTTGTCTTTCTAATTCTTCTTGTTCTTTTATCTCTTTTTGTTCAGCTTGATATTTTAATTGACCTTGTCTTGTTATCTCTTCTTGTTCTGATTGTAATTGTGCTAACATTTGTTGGTCTTTTCTTGCTTGATTAACTATTCTAAATATTATTACTGTTGCTATACAAAGTATTATAAAAATTTCAATTTTTAATATGGTTCTTATTAGAGATTTCTTTTTAGATTTCTTATTCTTCATAATTTTCACACTCCTTATATGATTATACTATACTTACTTTATCTAATCAAGTGTTATTTATGTTTCTTAAAGTATTGTTTTTTTATCTTAAATTACCATTTTGTGTAAAATTCTAAATAGGTGATAATATGAAAGAAAACAAAGAAAATACACTAAAAGTTATAGGTCAAAATATCAAGCGAATTCGTTTGCTGAAAAATCTAACACAAGAAACACTGGCAGAAAAGCTAGATAAAAGTATAAATTTTATTAGCTTAATTGAGAGGGGCGAAAGTGGTATCAGCATTTCTACTATTATAGATATATGTAATGCTCTTCAAATCTGCTCTGATGAACTATTTAATGGCTTAATAGATAAGCAAGTTATTACAGATGATGAGTTTATTACTAATTCCTTAAATATGTTCAACAGAGAAGATAAGAAAATTGTTAAGGGACTTATGGAATATATCATTAACTCTAAAAAATAATGCTATTGTTCTATATTGTCTAAATTGAAATTACATAGCTTTATTCCTAACGATAACCCTCTAAAAAACATTTGCTTGTCTATATCATTATCTAATTCGTGTGCAAGACTGCATAATTCATCTAAACTATCAATGTTTTGATTTTCTAGGTGCTTTATGAAGTCTTGTTTTGCTTTCTCTAGTTTTTCTAGGTCTTGCTTGTATTTTTTAGTAGTTGGTTCTTCTAATACTATGTCATATAAATTTAAGATAATTTCATTATCAGTCATAATTTGCTCCTTTCCGTATTCTATTATGTAGCCTACACTCTAATAACTTAATTTGTCAAGAAAAGGAATTCCCCTTCTAAAATCTAAAAAATTTTTAATCGCTGTAAGTATTGAGAAATCAACAAAAGTTGGTTTCTTTTTATTTTTTATTTAATTTTTTCTCAAAATTTGAAAAAACTCAACCTCAAAAATCGTTATATATAGCAACACACAAAAAAAATAATTAAACGAAAATGAAAAAACTTTAAAAAATTTTCTTAAATTTGAAGAATTTTGACCCAAAAAATCGTTATAGATAATGGCACACAGACAATTTTTCAAGTGAAAGAAAAACAAAAAGGTTTCATTACTTGATTATTTAGTTGCTCAAAACAAAAAAGAAAAGAGGTGATTATTATGATGAAACAAGAAGAAAGCAAACCAATTTATTACAGCATACCAAACACAACACTGAAACTAGATGACTGCAACAGTGTATCTTTCTTTGAGTTCCCTACTCACATTGAAGCAACTGCACGTACATATACTAGACACTTCAAGACAAAAGCAGAGATACAAAGAGAATTGAACTACTGGAAAAGACAGCCGTATGCTCTCATGGGAGCAAAGGGCAAAGAAATTGCTGAAAAGATTATAGCACTGGAAAAGGAACTACAAGGAAGAAAGCAGACTCACAGACCACGAAAGAAAACAGCAACAACAAGAAGTACAAATGTAGCTAGTCTTACACGCTCAAAACAAAGATTAGTACGTTTGATACAAAACAACTTTGCTGTCCCTTTTGCACTGCATATTACAATGACATACGC
>CANPCK010000015.1 GCA_947572545.1 uncultured Clostridium sp.
ATTTTTTCTAAAAAGAAAAGACTGTCAACAAATTTTACTTTGTCAACAGTCTGATATGCCTAAGTATAAATATACTAAGGCATATTTTTATTTTATGAATTTGTTTTCCAATATCTTCTTATTAAGTATAATATTCCTATAATTGCAATTATAGTTATAATACTTACCATATAGAACAGACCTTTATTAGGTTTTTCTATTTCTTTTGTTTCTTCTTTATTATTATCTTCTTCTAAAACATTTTGAATATTATTATCTTCTACAACATTCTCGTTATCTACTGTATTTTCATCTATAATATTTTCTACTGTATTTGTTACTGTATTTTCATTTTCTCCATTAGATGTATTTTCATTCTTTGTTGTATTATTTGGCTTATTTGTGTTTCCAGAAACAGGTTTTTGGGTAGGTTTTCCTGAATTTTGATTATTATTTCCTGAATTACTTCCTTGGTTGCTTCCTCCTTGATTATTGTTTCCTGAATTGCCACCTTGGTTGTTTCCTCCCTGATTGTTATTTTCTGAATCGCTTCCTTGGTTGTTTCCACCTTGATTATTGTCTTCTGAATTATCTCCTGTATTCTTCTCTCCTATTGCAATATTAATAGTTTTTCCTCCACAGTTCTTCTCTTCATCTCCATCTGATATTTCAAAGTTGTTTATTTTTATCCATGCACTATTTCCTGTTTTTCCTTTTTCATTTACTTCAAATATTATTTTAAATACATTCTCATTACTTGTTGATAGTTTGTTTTTTACTGAAGTAAGTTTTCCAGTTGATGAACTATAAAATGGAGCAGACCATTTATTTTCACCTTCTATATCAACCAATGTTAGAGATTTCGTGTCATAACTAAGTTCAGCTCCTATTGCAATAATTCCCTTTGTTGTTTGTAAATTAGATATTGCAACATATACATAAAATTGTTCTTTATATGTTACTTCTTTTTTGGGTGCATTTAAATTTACATTACAACTCAGTGCTGCATATGTTTTGCTAGAAAATATAGTTCCAAATAACATAATTATAATTAGCACTAAAGTTAATTTTTTCTTTTTGTTCATTTCTTTGTGTTTCTCCTTATCTTAATTATTAATTTTCTCCTATTAATAGAAGTTGCATTTTAGCTAAATCTTTTATAGTTATTTCTCCATTATTGTCTATATCTGCTGCTTCAAAATATTCATTCGATAAAATTTCTTCTTCTACATAATGTAAGCACATCTTAGCTAAGTCTGTTAGATTTATTGTTCCATTTCCATCTACATCTGCTGTTACAACAAATGTATAAGATGTATTTCCAACATAGGCTTTCATTCCTGTTCCTATCTTTGATGTTCCTTGTAAGATATTTTGTTTTTTATCTTTAATAACTACTTCTTTTTTGGCTTGTATGTTTTTCATAAATTCATTTACTTCAAGATTTAATGGTACTTTTCTAATAATATTATCTTTTATTTCATATTTACTAGATGTAATTTCATTTTCTTTATCAGGTTCTGGTTTTTCTTCTGTATCTTTTTTCTCTATCCATGTAACTTTTGCTGTTATAGAATTTGTATTTCCTGCTTCATCAACAAATGCAAAAGTAAATTCTCCATTTTCTTTAAATGTATATGTATCTTTTCCATTATTATTTGTAATTCTAACATTTTCTTTGTCAAATTTTACTATTACTGTTACATCTGATTCTGTTTTTTCTGTAATATCATAAGACAATTCAGCATTTGGCTTCACTCTATCTATCCAGTCTACTTTTGCTTCTGTGCTTCCCTTATTTCCAGCTCTATCAACGTATTCAAAAGTAAATTCTCCATTTTCCTTAAATGTATACGTCTTTTTACCACCATTATTTGTCACTGTTACATCTTCATTTGGAACTAGTGTTGCAATAACATTTTTATTTGTTTTAGAACTTGGGCTGAATTCAATTCTTCCTGTTGGATTTTCTCTATCAATCCAAGTAACATTAACTGGTATACTTCCTCTATTTCCATTCTCATCTACATATTCAAAACTGTCTTGACCACTTTCTGTAAATACAATAACATTACTTCCATAATCACTTACTATTGTATATCCTTCTTCTATATCTAATGTTACAATGACATTTTGAGTAGTCCACTCTTTAGTCGAATATGTTAAGGTGTATTTTGGTACTTTTGCAATCCAATTTACAATTGCTGTTGCAGTTCCTTGATTACCTGCTCTATCAACAAATTCAAAAGTAAATTCTCCATTTTTTGTAAATGTATATGTCTTTTTACCACCATTATTTGTTACTGTTACTTCCTCACTTGGATCTAACGTTACAGTAACAGGCTTATCTGTTAAATGTTTAGTGTTATAAATAAATTCTGCTGTTGGTGCTTCTTTATCAATCCAATCTACAGTAATTGTTTTAGTTCCTATATTCCCTAATTCATCTGCAAATCTCAATTCATAAGTTGCATTATCATCAAATGTAATAGTTTTACTATGGTCTATTGGGTTTTCTGAAACTTGAACATCTTCTGATAGTATTGTTATATTTTCTTTGTCAAACTCTAATGTTGCAACTACTTCTCCATTAGTTACCTCTGTTGTGCTAAATACTACATTTGCTTTTGGTGGTGTTTTATCTATCCAATCTACACGGGCTGTTGTACTTCCCTTGTTTCCATACTCATCAACAAATTCAAATGTGAATTCTCCATTTTCTTTAAATGTATATGTTGTATTTCCTCCATTATTTGTTACTCTAATAGGTCTTATTGGATTAATTAATTCTGCTATTACTTCTTTATTAGTTGGTCTAACAACATTATAGTTTACATCAGCTCTTGGTGTTTCATTTACTGTAACATTCTCATATAACTTTATAAGAGATACTGTAAGTAAAGTATAATCTCCTTCATAAACACTATTACACTCAAATTTTA
This sequence comes from uncultured Clostridium sp., assembly GCA_947572545.1. GTDB lineage: Bacteria > Bacillota > Clostridia > TANB77 > CAG-508 > JAAWPK01. The sequence goes on from CANPCK010000015.1 coordinate 2,922, forward strand.
CATATAGAGCTTTTTTTGCTGTTGGAAAATCTATATGTTTTAATTGTTCATTATTTCCAATATTATTTTTACTAGCAGCAAGTTCCCATGTTTTATTATCCATACTTACATATATTTTAACATTTGCTGCTCTTCCATAAGGTATAAATCCAATATATTTAGCATTCTTATCTGGTACATAATCTAATCCTGATATATATCTAGGTTGATCTAATTTAATTGTTACATATGCTGGTATATTAGTAGAATGCCAATATGTATTAATATCTCCATCTAAGATATTGTTTTTATTTCCTTTTAGTGTTGAACTTACTTCAACTACTTCTAAATCTTTAGATTGAATATACCATTTTGTATCATCTGTATTATTTTGTGTAAAAGTGAAAAATACAGGATCACTAGCAATTTGAGTACCAGTTGCAATTATTCTAAGATAAACTTTTTTATTTCCATTAAATATTGGATTAGTGTTTGCAAATGAGTTCCAACCATCAGCAGGATCTAATGTCCATTCCATTTCACTTGTAGCACCTATTAAACGGTCCTCTTCGTCATTAATTGATACTCCACCTGGAAAACTTCTTTTAGTAATATCAATAGTATAAATATTTGATTCAGTCATAGGTAATCCCGATATATGAATTTTAATATCATCATTTACATTTATACTTGAAATTTCTGTATTTGTAAGTTGTATAGAATGCTCATAGCAATCTTTCCATGTGTTACCACCATCTAAGCTATATGACCAATTTACTTGAGCACTTTGTAATTGTTTTGATAATGATATCTTTCCAGCATCAGTTCCATCAAATGAAAATGTTGCTATTTTAGAATCAACAACGCCTAATATTGCATTAGCAATTATTGGTACTTCTTTATAATATAGTGTATTTGCACTTGTTGCTTTTGTTGCTTCCTTTAATGTTTGTTCTTGCAACATCATCATTTTACCACGATATTCTAATGATGTAATTTTTGTTGCTATTCTTCTTGTCAAGTCATACATTGGTAATGGATGATAAGTATAAACTTCACTGATTTCTTCTGCTAAATCTATTAGGTCTTGTTCTGTTTTTGTATCATCAGTAATATATAAGTTTACTAGTCCAATCCATGCATCCAAGTTAATAATTTCTTCTTCTAAAGCATCTCTATAAATTTGTTCTAATTTCTTTCTATCATTACTATATACACTTTCTAATAATAAGATTAATTCTGAACGTTCATATTTATCATACTCATTTTGGGCTTCTTGAGAAAGTAATAGATATGAACCTGGTTTGATAGATCCATTACTTGTAGCATATCTATTTCCCCAACCATTTGGCTTAAATCCACCACCATCTGTATTAGCCCAACCAGTAGCAACAACACTATATGCTAATTGCCATGCGTATTTTCCTCCACCAGCATCATATAAATAAGTATACGCTGCATGTGCAGGTTGACCTACAACTCTAGCTGGATAACCCCAAACGCCATATAAGTTAGCTGATGTCTTTGAAAGTCCTCCACAAACTGCCCCTTCCTCAAATACTATCCAAAGTTTTGGTTTGCCAGATTGGTAAGTAATATTATATCCTGACAAATTATATTTTTGATCCCATTTAGCATAATTTTCTTGACTGTAATACTGTGGTCTATAATAGCTATAGCTTAATGTATAATTAATATATTTATATGGATTAAATCTATCTACTCTGTTTGGAAATTTTTTTGCAGAATAATCACGTAGCCATAATATCTCTTCATCATCAATATTTGTGATCATAACTCCACGCATTTCTTCTATAGTATAACTTTCAAACATAGCATTATTTTCTAGTTTTCCATCTAAATGCATTTTCTTATAAATCTCATAACGAGTTACTGCATCTGATAACTGATTCCCCCCAATCCATAATCCTACATTTGTAGAATGAGTTAATGATAAGGCTAACATCATTCTCAAATACAGATCTTTATATACTGTTCCATTAGCTGTTTTATTTTCGTTTGCTAGGTCTTCTTTATGTGCATGATACAAATTACTTAATACTTGTAAAGCATTTTGATATGAACCACATGGAGTTCCTCCAATTGTCCATAAACGTAATGCTTCTTCATTATATAAAAACCATTCTAAAGTTTCTTTGTTTTTAGGATCAGCTTCTATAAATGTACGAAGTTGATACTGACCAACTCTGTTTACAAAATCTCTTCGCAATAGAGTAAGTTTTAAATCATCTTGAATCGGTCCAGACTTATATACTGATTTTATCATATCATCAAATTCTTTTACTGTTTTTGTAATATTCTCATTATATCCTTCTTTTACTAATTTAGCATCTCCCCATACTGCATGATCACTTGCATTAGATCCATTGTCATTAGCATACAGTCTAATGTAATTGGCATTTCTAATGTCTATTTTAACATATGTAGCATTATTTGAACTTTTAATTGCTGTAGGATTTTCTTCTGTTCGTAAAGTCCATGTTTTTCCATCTTCTGAAGTATAGATATAGAATTTTACACCATTTCCTTTATTTGCAGCTGTAGTATTTAAGCCATAATACGTTGTAAAATATGCATAATCTTTATAATTACTAATATCATATTCTACTGTAGATGTAGCATGTGCCCAAATTCCTTTTGCAAATGTAGTTGATGAATTGTTTAGTAATAAAATAAGTGGTGTATTAGAATTAGTTTTGTCTAAAGCAATCTCTCCCCAACCTATTTGAGCTCTACTGTAAGGAATATCAGATAGGAAAACTACTTGTTGATTTTCTTTACTACTTCTACTATCATTAGATATAGTTGTACTCTCACTTTCTTCATTACTATTATAAGTGAATAAATTATATGGTTCTATTTTTCCATTACTAACTTTTGTATTTCCAAAGTAAACAGTTACTCCTGCTAGAGCTAGTATACAAAATGCCATACAAAAAATTCTTTTTAATTTAATAGTCCTTTTCTTTTTTCTCATTTTTACTCGCTCCTTATAAAACATCTGAATAAAGACATATGATCATATGTCTTTATTGTTTGATTTTATCATAGCATTTTTGTCTATTCAATGTCATTATTATTACATTTATATTATATTTTCTTGACAATAATTGTGATTATTGTTACATAGGAAAATTTTCATTTTTTCTATATAATAAGAAAAGTGGCTTCGCCACATGTGCATTTTGCTTCGCAAATATGCACAGACTAAGGATACTTAACCTTGTTGTTTCTGAAAAATCTGCAATTTTTCCTACACAATAAGAAAATTGGACGTTAGCGAAATCAAAGATTTCGACGTCCATATGTGCAAAATCGCTTCGCGATTATTGCACTGTCCAAGGTAAATTAACCTTGTTGAATAGGAATTCTAATGATTTTTCCTATTCAATAAAATAAAACACTAACGATTTTAAATAATCGCTAGTGTTTATTTTGGTGCTCCTTCAAGGGCTCGAACCTTGGACCTACCGGTTATGAGCCGGTTGCTCTAACCAACTGAGCTAAAGGAGCATTCTTATTAAAATAAAACATACCCTTTAAGGATATGCATGGAGCAGGTAGCGGGAATCGAACCCGCGTCATCAGCTTGGAAGGCTGAGGTTCTACCATTGAACTACACCTGCATTACCTTTAACAATTATGTATTATACTTGTTCTTTTGTATTTTGTCAATAGTTTTTTGTGATTTTTTTATTATTTTTTATTCAATTCTGTAAAAACCTTGTTTTAACTGGTTTCATTTATTTCTAATGTATGTTATATATTCATAATCATATGGATTTTTTTCATTTTTCTTCCCTTTTTCTCTTTCTATTTCTTTCCATTCTTTTTTTATTTCTGGAAAATATACATCCCCTTCAAATTCTTGATCTATTCTTGTTACATACATTTTATTTGTATATGGCATAAGTAGATTATATATTGATGCTCCGCCTATTACAAAATGTTCTTCTTCATCTTCAATATATTTTTTAATTTCTTCTATTTCATGAACTATTTCTACTTGTTCTTGTTCTATTTTGTATTCTTTATCTCGTGTTAAAACTACGTGTTTCCTATTAGGCAAAATCCTTCCTAATGAGATAAATGTATTTTTTCCCATTATTATTGTTTTTCCTGTTGTAATTTCTTTAAATCTTTTTAAATCTTCTGGTAAATGCCATATAAGTTTATTATCTTTTCCTATTACATTATTTTTTGCAATTGCAACAATTATAGTTAACATTTTTTTCCTTCTTTCTTGCACTTACTCGGTTTAGAAAAGAATTAGTGTTATTGCTAGGAAAGCAAGGTAAATAACCGTAGATGTGCTTATGCACATTGAGAATTATTTATCCGCAGCTTGACAACGCAAGAACCTGATTATTTTCTAAACAGAAACTGGCATGTCAATTTTTCCAAGATGCTGATAATCAATTAATTTTATATCATCTATTGTAAAATCATAAAAGTCTTTTATTTCTGGATTTACCCAAAGTTTTGGTGCAGGTAATGCTTTGTCTTTTCTTGATAATTGCTCTTTTATGCCTGCTATTTGGTTTTCATAAATATGAGCATTACTTATACATACTGTTAATATTCCTGGTTTAAATCCTGTAACTTGTGCTATTAAATGTATAAGTACTGCATATTGGGCAACATTAAATGGATTTCCAAGTGGTAAATCATTTGAACGTATTGTTAACATACAATTAAGTTTTCCATCTGTAACGTCCCAACAGCTGTTAAATACACATGGGTATAATGCTCCTGTATCAAGATATGGTATTTGCCATAAGTTTATTATCATTCTTCTATCTTGTGGGTTTGTTTTTAACTTATTTATCAAAGTGTCTATTTGATGAAATTCTTTTACTATCCAGCCATAAGATGTTCCAATAGTTCCATCTTCCATCTCCCATTCATCCCAAATGTGCACATTTTGTTCATGTAATTCTTTTACACTATTTGATTGTTTTTGAAATATCCATAATAATTCCTTTACTGCTGTTTTAAATGCTACAAATTTTGTTGTTAATATTGGAAATTCTTCACTTAAATCAAATTGCATGATTTGGTGTGGTAATTTGTATGTTGCTGTACCTGTCCTATTTTGATCATAATATCCTTCGTTTATTATTTTTTCACATATATCTAAATATATTTCATCAAATTTGCTCATTTTTACTCTTCCTCTCTTTTTTACTACATAGGACTTATATAATTCTAATTTTGCTTATGCTATAAAACCATTTTTCTTAAAACAATAGCACCAATATTATTGGTGCTTAATTTTATTATTTTAACACAATAACATAATATATTATTCTCCACGACCTTCTGGTAATGCATTGTTTCCAATTGCATTTCTTGCTTTGAATAAATATGTAAATGCTCTTGCAACTTTACTTTGTTTAATTCTTTGCCATAGACTTGGTTTTACATCTACTCTAGTTTCTTCTAAGTATTGTTCTTGTTCTATCTTGCTTCTTGATTCTTCTTCAACAATTTCTATTGGTGTAGGTATTCCTTTTAATGCATCTGCAATTTCTATACCTATATAACTTAAAGCTTTTGACTTATCTTCTATTCTTTCCATATCTATTTCAATATGTAAATTTGATTCAAGGTTATTAATTCTTGCTTGAACTAATTTTACTGCATCTTTATAATTATTAGATGTTTCAACTTTAGCTCTTCCAAGAATTCCTAAAGCATCTATTATGTCTTCTTGGAATAGTTTTGAAGCATTTTTCACTTCTGTTTTCCATTCCTTTTCTTTATTTGTCACAGTCGCTAATAAATCCTTTAATTGTGATGATAACCCAATATTCTTTTCTCTTTGTCTTATTAATTCCTCAATTTGTTTTGTGTTTTCTTCAAATTGGTTTGTAGCATATTCTACTAAACCATAAGCAGCCTTATATACAGAAGCTGGGAAATTCATCTTTTTTGGGTACTCAATTAAATACATTTTTATTGACTCTATTAAGTCTTTAAAATATGCATCATCATCTAATTGAACTATTTGCTTCTTACTATTTGGATTAATTAGCTTTCCAACCTTATCTATATTTGATAAAATCTTCTCTTCGGTTATTACCATTCTTATGTTTACTATGCCAGTTTTCCTTACTCTTAGCATTGTAAACCTCCCTCCTTCGTACTAATGTTATATTTCACTATTTGAATTATACAACATTTACAAAAATACTACAATAGAAAATCTAAAATATCTTTTTAAATTTCAATTACAATTCTATTACAAAATTGTTACATTTGTCAACATCTTTTTTCTTATTTTTACATTTTTTTGTTATAAAAATTATAAAATCCTAGCAAGTTCTTCATGCCTCTTTATTTTAGCGGTTGTTGTCTTAATTAATGGTTCTGTCGTTATTGTTATTTCTCTTATATATTTATATGCTGGCATTTTTTTGTTAACTTCTTTTATCTTCTTACTTAATATTTCATATATTTCAGCTTCACTAGTTGCTTTATACATTTCTTCTATTACTTCTTTATCATATACAATTTTTATACATACTTTTGTGTCTCCATCTTGTTCTGGTTTTCCATATACCATACTTTCTGCGACACCTTCTATTCTATTTACTAAGTTTTCTAGTTCTTCTGGGAATACATTTTTACCATTTTTTAATACTATTACGCTCTTTTTTCTTCCTGATATAAATAAGAAACCGTCTTTGTCTATATATCCCAAATCTCCTGTTCTAAACCAACCGTCTTCAAAAGTTTCTTTGTTTGCTTCTTCATTTTCATAATATCCAATCATCACACTTGGGCCTTTTACTTGTATTTCTCCTACGCCTTCTTCATCTGGATATGCAATTCTTGCTTCTAAACTTGGAAATATTGGTCCTACAGAACCTTCTCTATATTTAAAGTCTGTTCCTGCTGCAATTATTGGTGCTGTTTCTGTTAATCCATATCCTTGTATTGTTCTTATTCCAAGTTCATTATATCCTCTTTCAACTTCTGGATCTAATCCTGCTGCTCCACTAACAAATAGTCTTACTTTCCCTCCTAGTGCATCATGAACTTCTTTAAATAATTTCTTTCTTAAGTCTATATGTAATTTTGATAATACATTACTTATTTTTACACCTTTTTTTAGTTTCTCTAGTTTTCCTTTTTTCTCTACTGTTTTTAGTAATCTTTTATACATATTTTCAAATAATATTGGTACTGAAATCATTGCTGTTACTTGATATTCTTTTAGGTTATCAGCTATATGTTTTATACCTTCACAGAATACTACTTCTGCTCCTTTATATAATGGATATAAAAATCCTGCTGTACATTCAAATGCATGATGTATTGGTAGGAAAGATAACATTGTGTCTCTTTCATTTATTTCAAGTACTTTTGATATATCCATTAAGTTTGCACAAATTATCTTATGTGATAACATAACTGCTTTTGCTGCCTGTGTTGTCCCTGATGTAAATAAAAGCATTCCCATTCCTTCTCTATCTATTTCTGCATCTAAAAAGTTTCTATCTCCTTCTGCTAATAATTTTTTTCCTTTTTCTACTAGCTCTTTTAGAGAATATATTCCGTCTTCATGTTCACTTAAATCCATAGAGATTAGATGTTTTAATTTTCCTACTCCTTCATTTTTAAATTGTTTCATTATCTCATCATATTTCTTTGTATAACAAATTGCTTCAACTTCTGAACGTTCTATTAGGCTCTTTATCTCATTTTCTGGCAATGCTTTATCAAGTGGTACTACTATTCCTGTGCCACAAGCTATTGCTAGGTATGAAAGTCCCCATTCATACCTATTTTCTCCTATTACTGCAATTCTTTTTCCTTTAAGTCCGAGTTTTATAAGGGCTGTTCCTAAATTATTTACCATTTCTCTATATTCTTTATGTGTTATTATATCAAATTTACCAGGCTCGTCGGTTTTAAATCTATATGCAGGTCTATCTCCATATAATTCTCCTGATTTTTTTAACATATCTTTTAAATCAGTTATTTCAACTATATCATGCATTTCTAGATCCTGTCCTTTCTTATTTTTTATTTTAACTCATTGTAATTATATTAAAAATAAAAAAAATATGCAAGTTTTTTTCAAACTTTTGCATATTTATGACCAATTATTCGGCTTTATTCTTTATTTATAATTTACATTACATACAGCAATATACATAAGAAATGTAGTAGACTTCCTGCACAAATACATAAATGGAAGATTGAATGCATATACTTATGCTTTTTCCCTACTCCATAAAGTACTGCTCCAATTGTATATACTACTCCTCCTGATACAAGAAGTGTAACTCCTTGTATTCCAAGTAAACTTGGAAGTAAATTTGCCTTTGCTATTATACACCAACCCATTGCTAAATAACATATCATTGAGAACTTTTTAAATTGTTTTAAATCTATTGAGTTTAAGACAATACCAAGTATTGCCATTGCCCAAATAATTCCAAATATTGTCCATCCTGTTGCTGTATCATATTCTCTTAATGTACAAAGTGTAAATGGAGTATATGATCCTGCAATAAGTAAAAATATCGAACAGTGATCTAATATTTGCAATACCTTTTTTCCTGTAGTATTTGGCCTTAATCCATGATATATACTTGACATTGTATATAGTAATATCATTGTTGTTCCAAAGATTGCTCCACTTATTATTCCATATACATTATGATGTACTGATGCCATAACAACACAAAGCACTGTCGCAACTATTCCAATTACTCCTCCAACAATATGTGATGTCATATTAAATATTTCTTCTCCTTTTGTATAAGTAGGCAATATTCTATCTCTTAATTTTACTCTTGTCATATGTTCCCTCCAATTAATAATCGTGATAACCTAGTTTTCGATACTAGGTTATCACATTTTTAATATCATGTCAATATATTAGCTCATTTTCTTTGTATTCAAATTTCTTAAGGCATTTATTATTGCAATTACAGTTACTCCTACATCTGCAAATACTGCTTGCCACATATTTGATAATCCAAGTACACTTAATATCAACACTAAAACTTTTACAGTTATTGCAAATACTATATTTTGTTTAGCAATTTTTAGAGTTTTTTTAGAAATTTTTATTGCTTTTTCTATTTTTGATATTTCATCTGTCATAATTATTACATCTGCCGCTTCTATTGCAGCATCTGATCCAATTCCACCCATTGCAATTCCTATATCTGCTCTTGCAAGTACTGGCGCATCATTTATACCATCTCCTACAAATATCACTGTTCCATTATTTGTGTTCTTTATTATTTTTTCTACTTTTTCTACTTTGTTTTCTGGTAATAATTCATAATATATTTCATCTATACTTAAATTATTGCCAATTTTTTCTGCGATATTCTTTAAATCTCCTGTAAGCATAATTATTTTTCTTATTCCACTTTGTTTTTTTAGTATTTCTATTCCTTTTCTAGCATCTTCTTTTATTTCATCTGCTATTATTATATTTCCTGCATATATATTTTCTATTGCAATATGTATTACAGTTCCCACTTCTTCTGTTTCTTCATATTCTATACCTATTTTTTCCATTAACTTATTATTACCAGCATATACTTTTTTGTCATCGATTATACCTGATATTCCGATGCCCTGAAATTTCCTCTATTTCTTTAATTCTTGATATATCAATTTCTTTATTATATTCTGTTTTTATAGATATTGATATTGGGTGATTTGAATAATTTTCAACATAGGCTGTTTTTTCTAATAATTCTTCTTTTGTTATCCCATCTTTTGGATTTATTTTTTGTACTTTAAATATTCCTTTTGTTAGTGTTCCTGTTTTATCAAACACTATTGTTTCTGCTTTCGCCAAAGCTTCTATATAGTTGCTTCCTTTTATTAGCACTCCTATTTTTGAAGCTCCTCCTATTCCTCCAAAAAAGCTTAATGGAATTGATATTACAAGTGCACATGGGCAAGATACTACTAGAAATGTTAATGCTCTATAAATCCATATAGTTATATCTTTTGTTATTATACTTGGAATTATTGCTATTAATAATGCTATTAGTACCACTATTGGTGTGTAGTATTTTGCGAATTTAGTTATAAAATTTTCTGTACTTGCTTTTTTGGAACTTGCATTTTCTACTAAATCTAGTATTTTTGATACTGTGCTTTCTCCAAATTCTTTTTGCACTTCTATTGTAAGCATTCCATTTAAGTTAATACATCCACTTAGTACGATATCTTTTTCTTTGACTTCTCTTGGTATTGTTTCTCCTGTTAATGCTTTTGTGTCTAGGCTAGATATACCTGTTCTTATAACTCCATCAAGTGGCACTTTTTCTCCTGGCTTTACTATTATTATGTCTCCGATTTTTACTTCTTCTGGTGATACTTTTTCTATTTTTCCATTTTTCTCTATATTTGCATAGTCTGGTTTTATATCCATTAGTTCACTTATTGATTTTCTTGATTTATCTTCTGCGTATTCTTCAAATAGTTCTCCTAGATCGAACAGAAGCATTACCATTACTGCTTCTGGATATTCTCCAATGAAAAATGCTCCAATGGTTGCAATTGTCATTAAAAAATTTTCGTCAAGGAATTCTCCTTTACATATATTTTCTATCGCTTCTATTACAACTTCTATTCCAACTATTATATATCCTATTATATATATAATAAGACTTATAGTTTCATTTTTGATAATTCCTGCTATAATTAATAATATGGAAGAACTTATTATCTTTAGTATATCTTTCTTGTTTTCTAACATTATTTGCTCCCTTTCTTTAATGTACTATCCTTCAATTTTCCTTACCTTATATCCTAAATCTTCTACAATTCTTACTAGATCTTTCTCATTTATATTACTATCTAAGATAATTTCTGCTTTCTTATCTCTTAAATCTACTTTTACTTCTCTTACTTCTCTTTGTCTTTTCAATCCATCTTCTACTCTTCTTTGACAACTAGAGCAACTCATTCCTTCTATATATACTACTTTTTTTATCATAATTTTCTTCTTTCCTTTCTATCTTTACTTATTTTTTAAACTTTTTTTAGTCTTAAAGTATTTAAAATTACTGTAAAACTACTAAGTATCATTGCAAATCCTGCTATCATAGGATTTATACTTATTCCAACTGGTTTCAAAATTCCTGCTGCAATTGGTATCATTAAAACATTATAGAAAAATGCCCAGAATAAATTTTGTTTTATATTCTTTACTGTCTTTTTACTTATATTAATTAAATCTACTATTTTGTTTAAGTCATTTTTCATTAATATAACATCTGCTGAATCCATTGCAATATCTGTTCCTGAATGTATACTTACTCCTATGTCTGCATTTGCTAATGCTGGACTATCATTTATTCCATCTCCACACATTATTACTGTTTTATTTTCTTGTTTTAACTTTTTTATTGTTTCTGCTTTATCTTGTGGTAATACATTAGAAATCACTTTTTCTATTCTAACTTGTTTTGCTATATTTTGAGCAACTTCATTATTGTCTCCTGTAAGCATTATTACTTCTTTATTTTTTTCTTTTAGTTTTTGTATTATTTCTTTGCTATTTTCTCTTAAAATATCATTTACGCCAATTATTGCAAGTATTGTCTTATTTTCTACAACATATACTATACTGTTTCCTTTTTTGGCTAATTCTTTTTCTTCTTTTTCTTTTGTATTTTGTATTTCAAAATGCGAAAGTATCTTTGAATTCCCAAGTATTATTTTGTTGTTTCCAATTTCTCCTGTTATTCCATAGCCACTAATATTTTCAAATTTTTCTACTTCTAATGGTTTTAATTTTTCTTTTTCCATATAGTATGAAAATGCTTTTGAGATTGGATGCATTGATTTTGTTTCTACACTTGATGCTATTTTTAAAATTTCTTTATCGCTTTTGTCTGTAAAGTTTATTATTTCTGCTATTTTTAATTTTCCATGTGTTAATGTTCCTGTTTTATCAAATACTATTGTGTCTACTTTCTCTGCATTTTCTAATATATCACTTTTTTTAACTAATATTCCTTTTTTTGCACATACTCCTTCACTTACAACTATTGCAAGTGGTGTTGCAAGTCCTAAGCTACAAGGACAAGCTACTACTAATATTGTTACGAATGTAATAATTGCTTCACTTACTGAAAATCCTAAAATTAGGTATATTATTAATGTTATTATTGCAATTATAATAAGTACTGGTACAAATATTCCGACTTATCTTATCTGCAATTTTTGCAATAGGTGCTTTTGTATTTGTTGCTTCTACAACTAGTCTTACTATTTGAGATATTGTTGAATCTTTTCCTATCTTTTCTGCTTTATATTCTAGATATCCATCATGATTTAAACTTCCTGCAATTACTTTATCTCCAATTTCTTTTGTACTTGGCTTACTTTCTCCTGTTATAAATGTTTCATCTATATGTGATTTTCCATATATTATTTCTCCATCTACTGCAATCTTACTTCCAGCATGACATACTACTATATCTCCTTTTTTTATTTCATCTATTGTTACTTCTTTTTCTTCTCCATTTATTTTTATAATAGCACTACTAGGGGTTATCTGTACAAGTTCTTTTATTGCTTCCTTTGTTTTGTCTTTACTTATTCCTTCTATATATCTTCCAAGTTTTATAAAGAATATTACTATTGCTGCTGATTCAAAATATAGATGTTCTACATATTCTGTATTTCCTTTTAATATCATAAACATTTCGAATGTACTATAAAAGAAACTGCTTAGTACTCCTATTGCAACTAGAGTATCCATATTAGGTGCTTTATGAAATAGCTTAAGTATACCACTTTTTATAATTCCAAATCCATATACTAAATATGGTATTGTAATAAAAAATAGTGTTAATGTATAATTTACTGGATTTATATGTGGACTTAAGATTTTTATTTCTGGAATTCCAAGCATATGTCCCATTGAAATATATAATAATATTATTGATATACATGTAAATGTTATAAAGTTTATCTTTTTTATTTTATTACTTTTCTTTTCTTCATTAATATTATATAGTCCTTGTGATTCAAAGCCTGAAATTTTTATAAACTTTTCTATGTCTTTTAGTTTTAGCTTTGTTTCATCATATTCTATAACTGCATTTGCCATCACCAAACTTACATTTGCACTTTCTATTCCGTTCTTGTTTGTTTAAATATTTTTCTAAACTATTCGAACATGCACTACAACTCATTCCTCCTATTCTTAAAACAATCTTTTTCAATTTTTTATTACCTCCTTTCTAACTTATTTTTTAAATCTATATTTATTGAAATCTTCTAAATAGTGTTACTACTTCGTCTATTATTTCTACATTTCCTTTTTCCATATCATTTAATACACAATTATACATATGATTTTCTAGTATGTAATTTGCTAAGCTTTTTATGGATTTATTAACTGCTGATAATTGTATTAGTATATCATCACAATATTTATCTTGGTCTACCATCTTTTTTATACCATGTAATTGTCCATCTATTCGATTTAGTCTAGTGCTTATTGTTTTTTTCACGTCTTCTGGTCTTCTTGTTATTTTATCACTCATCTTTTTTATCTTCTCCTTTCTAATTTGTTTTCTTTATTATATACCCTATGGGGTATGTTGTAAATAGGAGGGTATGTAAAAAAAGTGCTAGAGCTGTTTTTATTTCAACTTAGCACTTTTTATTTTACATATTATGAATAATATTTTACTATCTTTTTTAAGAATTCCCATACTTTTTGAACTGATATTATTGATAATCTTTCTTGTGGGCTGTGTACATCAAAAGTATTAGGTCCTATACATGTGTATTCCGCTTCTGGCTTTTTGTCTAAGAAGAATCCTCCTTCTACTGCTCCTTGTGATATTACTTCTTGCATTTTTTCTCCATATAGTTCTTCATAAATTTTTTTACATGTATTTACAAGTTCATTATTTTCTTTTGGTTCTATCCCTTTTAGTTCTTGGCTCCATACTATTTCTGCATTACAAGCTTCAAATTGCTTATTTACTGTTTTTTCATATTCTTCTTTTATATTTTTATAGTTACAACGTGAGGATATCTCTATATAAAACCCTTCTTCTGTTGTTTCTATTTTTCCTAAACTGGATGTTAATATTATATTTCCTTTTTCGTCTTTTTTTATTACTCCATTTATATAATTTGAAACAAATTCTATAAATTTCTTAGTTGCTTTTATACTAAATTCTTTATTTCTATTTTCTATTTCTTGTATTGTTATTTCTACTTTATCACAAAATTGTTTATAAAATGATAGTTGTTCTTCTATATTTTCTTTTACTTTTTCTATTACATCTTTTGTTTTTACTGAGAATACAAGTTTTGCACTTCTTGGAATTACATTTACTCTACTTCCTCCATTTATTTCTATGATTTTTACATCTTCTATGTCTGCTATTGCTTCTATTGCTAACTTAAGCGGATTTCCTATTCTTTCGTCTGAAATATTTCCTCCTGTATGTCCTCCTAGGAAATTCTTATATTCTATACTATATATTGTTTCTTCTAAGCCTATTTCTTCTCTTTCTTCTTTTATTTTTATTCCCCATTCATTGCAGATTGCTGAGCTAAGTAATATTTTTCCTTCTTTTCCATTGTCTAATGATATTATTTTTTTGCTTTCTACTTTTGACATGTCTAATTTTATTGCTCCTATCATTGTTGTTTCTTCTTCTACTGTGAAAATTCCTTCAATTCCAGGCATTTCTATAGTTTCATCATCTAATAGTGCTAAGATTAGTGCAACACCAATTCCATTGTCTGCTCCTAATGTTGTTCCTCTTGCTCTTATGAAATCTCCATCTACATATAGCTCTAATGGATCTTTTGTAAAGTCATGATTGCTTTCTGGAATTTTCTCACAAATCATGTCAATATGTGCTTGCAATGCAACCCTTTCTCTTCCTTTTCCTTCTTTTTTTATGATTACATTATTGTATTCATCTCTATAACATTCTAAATTTCTCTCTTTTGCAAAGGCTACTAAGTAGTCTGCTATTTTTTGCTCTTTTCCAGATTCTCTAGGAATTTCACTAACTTTTTCAAAAAAGTATAACACTTTTTTGGGTTCAATATTTTCTAATTTCATATTTATTATTTCTCCTTTTTATTTGGTTTGGTTTTGATATCTTGTTAAAAATGTTTTTGTTCTTTCTTGTTTAGGATTGTCTATTACTTCTTCTGCTGTGCCTTCTTCTATAATTTCTCCTTTATCCATAAATATAATTCTGTCTGCAATTTCTCTTGCAAAGCTAATTTCGTGTGTTACTATTATCATAGTTCTTTTTTCACTTGCTAATTGTTTTATTATTTTTAAAACTTCTCCAACTAATTCTGGGTCTAAGGCACTTGTTGGTTCATCCATAAACAAAATATCAGGTTCGATTGCAAGTGTTCTTGCTATTGATGCCCTTTGTTGTTGTCCTCCAGATAAATTACATGGATATTGATTTTTCTTTTCTCCTAGGCCTATCTTCTTCAATAGTTCTTCTGCTTTTTCTTTGGCTAGTTCTGGTCTCATTTTTAATACTTTTATTAGGCTAAGTGTTATATTTTCTTGTATTGATAAATGTGGAAATAGATTATAGTTTTGAAAAATCATTCCGCATGCTAGATTCATTTGTTTTAATGTTTCTTTATCCTGATATACTGGCTTCTGATTTTTGTATTCTTTTATCATATTTTTTCCATTTATATAGATATTTCCTCCATTTATTTTTTCTAATTGATTTATGCAACGTAATATAGTTGATTTTCCGTGATCCTGATGCGCCTATTATTGCTAGTGTTTCTCCTTCTTTTACTGTGAATGATATGTCATGAAGTACTTCTATATTTTTATATACTTTTTTTAATTTTTCTATTTTTAATATTTCCATTTTGTATTCCTCCTTTTAGGTAATCTTATAATAGTCTAGTTTCTTTTCTGCTATATGGAAGCTGATCGTAATAAATCCGCATAAAACTAAGTAGAATAGTCCTGCCATACATAGTGGTACTATCGAGAATTGATAACTTGCTTGTTTTTGTGCCAATGAAAACATTTCTGTTACTCCTATTATTTGTGCCAATGAAGTTGTTTTCATTAGTGAAATTACCTCATTTGATAATGGTGGTAATATGCGTTTTATTACTTGTGGTAATATAACACTAAAAAAAGTTTGTACTTTGTTCATTCCTAAAGTATATGCTGCTTCTCTTTGTCCTTGTGGTATACTATTTATTCCACTTCTAAATATCTCTGCAAAATATGCTGCATAATTAATTGAAAATGCAATTATTAATGCTATAAATCTATCGTATGATAGCCTTACTAAATAATATGGTGCAAAATATATAAATATAATTTGTAACATAATTGGCGTTCCTCGTATTAATAGTATATATATGTTTGTTATTTGAGCTACTATTTTTATTTTTGAGTTTCTTGCAAGTGCTACTAATATTCCTAAGGGAATAGAAAATATTAATGTTAAAAAGAATATCATTAAAGAAGTACCTATTCCACTTCCTAATATTTTTATTAAGTTTAGTAAATTTTCAATATCCATTTTTTATATTACTCCTCTGTTAACAAAATTAAATCTTCTCCAAACCATTTTTGAGAAATTTCTGTCAATTTTCCTTCTTTCTTTAATTCATATAATGCTTTTTCTACTGTATCTCTAAGTTCTGTATTTCCTTTTTTGAATGCTACTACCATTCCTCTTGAGTTTTTAATTCCTTCTGTTTCTATTGTTCTATAATCTTTATTTTTTGATTTTATTAGGTAGTTTCCATTTGCTCTACTTGCATACACTGCATCTATTCCTCCTGTTTCTAAGTCCATAAATGCTGTAAGATAATCACTATATTGCACTATTTCTGATGCTTTTTTCCCAAATTCTGATTTCTCTAAGTCTTGTTGTCCTGTAGATCCTGTTTGTACTCCAATCTTTTTTCCTTCTAATTCTTGTTGTTTTTCATATGGACTATTTGGATTTACAACAAATATCATTCCACTTTTTAGATACTCATCTGTTAATGTCATTTTTTCTTCTCTTTCTACTGTATATCCAAATCCATTCCATATACAGTCAATATTTCCAGAGTCTAATTCTTGTTCTTTAGCTGCCCATGAGATTGGTTGTACTTTTAGTTCCCACCCTAATTTATCACATACTGCTTTTGCTACATCAATGTCAAATCCTACTAGTTCATTATTTTCATCACGGAATCCTAATGGTGGAAAACCATCGTCCATTCCTAATACAAATTCTCTTTTTCCTGTTCCTTCTTTTTTACTTGTTTGTGAAAATATAATCATTCCTACAATTCCTGCAATTATTAATATTATTAATAAAATACTTATTACCTTTTTCATTTTTATTTCCTCCTATTTATTTTTTGAAAAGTTGTCTATTATATATAATCAGTGTCGACCCTGTTTATATAAATTCATACAAAAAAGCCTTAAAAGTACTTTTTGTACCTTTAAGGCTTTATCTTTAAAGGCACAAGCATCGAAAGCCTGTGCCTATTATCTCAGACACAAGCTATTTTTTATGATGGTTGATACCTTTATTTAGTATTATTGTTTTCATAAAAAGCTCTCCTTTTCTTAATTGTTTAAAATTATATATTATATTTTATGAGTTGTCAATACTTTTTTGTGATTTTTTAGTTTTAGCATTTATTATTTTGTAATCCTCCACCTGTATCTACTAATATGTGTTCATCTTCGTTATTTTTCAAAGTAAAACAAATATTAATCATTGCACGCCCTGTTCCTAATATAATTAACTTTTCCATACTAATGTTTTTCTTCCCACTAGATTATTTTTGCTATTTGTATTTTTATTTTTCGGAATACTTCTTGACATAAAAAACAAGTCCAACTATACCAGTAGGACTCGTTTTTAAGTTCAGTTATATCAATATTTTTATAGTTTTCGTGTGGTCGTTGTATGGTCATGCGAAACATATTTGAACAAATATGAAAGTATATTGAAAGGTATGTATTATAAATTTTATCAATTAATTATCTTGCTGTAGCTATATCACAATCATATCAATGCTCTGAACATAATAAAACAGAATACTAATATTTTAGCATTCTGTTTGCATAATGGCTCCTCGTGCCTTTTACATTTGGAATATAGTTTCCTGATTTCTTACTCACACTAGCACTTTCAGATATCTCGTTTTTTACGTACGGTCGTTGTACAGTCGTGTGAAAGGTATTTGAACGCCTTTGAAACCCTATTGAATGCACAACTCTTTTTTATTATTATAATCATTTCTATTTTACTTTTTTCATTTCTTCTATTTTATTTACTGGAATAACAGATATACAATATGCATCCCCCTCCGACCATAAACAGATTATTTCATAACCTTGCTTTCTTAGTATGTCTGTAGCTACATTAAGATCGTGATGCGCTGTTATTATTCTATCTTTTCTTCTATTCTTAATATGTTGGTTGTCTTTTTCTGTAATATCACTTTCAGTTAAAGTTATTTTATAATCTAACATTCTACATAGTTCATTTATTTCAGCTACAACATCTTTTAATTCAGCTTTCCAATCAATTGCCGTAATGTATTCTAAATTTTCAAAAAAACTTTCGAAATTTTTATTTTCTAAATAAGTAGTTATAAAATCATAATTAGTAATTTTATTATTAGATATAAGTTTCGCTAACTTAATTAAGTTATCTTTATCTTTTTTAGGAAAATATTTAGTAAAATTATCAGCTTCTTCTTTGTCATATCCATATAATATAATTTTTTCTTTTTCGACTTTTTTCTCACGTAATGACCATATTTTTACACGAATAAATACAACTACAACAATTCCAACTATAGTATACCATAAAATAGGTATTTTTAATCCAAGGGCTATAGTAATTGGAACAACAAATAACAAAAGTAAAAGCAAAATGATAACTAGTATAGTATTAATAATATCTCCATTATAAGAATTTTTTTTATTTTTCATACATCCACCTCTTACAATATATATCAACAAACTAATACAACTCAATTTATCGCTTATTTTCTAACTACTCATCTTTCAAAAATTTTTCCCAATCCATAAAAGCATGACCTACTCTTAATACTAAAGCCTTAGAATTATCCTCGTCAACTATATAAAATATTATATAATTTCTTACGTTAATTTTTCTAATATTTTTGTGTCCTGTTAATTCTTCATCTAAAATAGGCATACTTCCTGCTATATTTTCTAAGTATTTCAATTCTTGCTTAAATAGAATTTTATACTTATCTGCAACAATATCGTTAGCTAAATTATATCTAAGATATGAAATAATATCTTCTAAGTCTTTCTCAGCAGTTTCTGAAACTTTAACTATATATTTTTCCATAGAATTGCTCCTGTTTCCTATATATTATCTATTTTTGCAAAAGTTTCATCTAAAGAATATACTTTATTTTCTTTTACATCATCTAGACCTTTTTGTAACTTTTCTTTTAAATCTTTTTTGCTTTTTATTATTATGCTTTCAGGAGCTTCTGTATCTATACATGATAATTTTAAATATCCAATAAAATTTATAACTTGACTTGCAAATTCATCTGGCAAAGTTTCAATTTCATTATATAATTTTTGTTTTTCTATAGACATACGTTTTTACCTCCATAATAAATTTATATTATTATATCACTTTTTCATATAAAAATCTATGATTTTTTACTCCTAATATTATGATCTTGTGTATATTTTAAGAAAAATCTAATCTACCTTTTTCCTTTTAATTCTCCAAAATATTCTGATAAAGCCCATTCAATTTGATAATTTTTATTTTCTACAATTATTTCTATAATTTGTGCCATAATAATCTCCTTTACAAGTTATTGTATCATATAAGGTGACAATTTTAAACCATATTTGAAAAAAATCGCTACAACCTTTAACAACCTGTAATTTTAATGTTCAGTTTTATCAATGCTTTTTTATAAAACGTGCATATCACCTTAAGCCATACTCGTATAATTTTGTATATTGTTAAATCAATATTTTCATAATTTTACAGCATTTTCGTACAGTCGTTGTACGGTCGTGCGAGAAAATTTTTGCATTTTTTAATCTATAAATAAAAAATTAAATTAAAAAGGAAAATACTCTATAACTCTTTCTTTTGCTTGATACTGTAGGCATATATTGATTTATTAAAATATTTGCATAATAAAACCGATTGCCTATTTTTAAGCAACCGGTTGACATAATGGCTCCTCGTGCTGGGCTCGAACCAGCGACCTATCGGTTAACAGCCGAGCGCTCTACCAACTGAGCTAACGAGGAATATAAAATTTGGCGACGACCTATTTTCCCAGCAAAGAAATTCGCAAGTATCTTCGGCACATAAGGCTTGACTTCTGTGTTCGGCATGGGAACAGGTATTACCCTTA
>CANPCK010000016.1 GCA_947572545.1 uncultured Clostridium sp.
CATTTTTTCTAAAAAGAAAAGACTGTCAACAAATTTTACTTTGTCAACAGTCTGAGAAAGCCTGTCTAACAGGCTTTCAAAATAAAAAATAAAAGGGGATGTTTTTCACTATTATTCTTAGTGTACTTATAATATAACAATTTAATTTGCCCATTTTGTGAACTTGGTGTGAAAGTTAGGGGGAGGAAATATTAAGAAAAAATTAACATGAATTAATTTGATGATAAAACAATATATATTATAAAGAGAAAGGAATGTGATAAAAATGAAAAACAGATTTAGCAAGATAAATGAATTTCTAGAAATGCCAGAAGAAATTACAACAGACAAACCCAAAATAACAATATTAGGATTTGAAGAACTAGTTATAGAAAATTATAAAAACATTCTAGAATATGAGGAGATACTAATAAAAATAAATACATATATTGGAGCAATAAACATAAATGGATTTAATCTCAAACTAATTCAAATGAACAAAGAAGATATAATGATAACAGGGAAAATTGACTCAATTGATTTTGAAGCAAATGAATAGTAGGTGATAATTTGATACTAAAAATTTTACCAAAATATATTTTGGGATATGTAAATATATCTGTCGAAGGATATTATATAGAAAGATTTATAAATACTTGTATTAGTAAAAGTATTTTACTATGGAATGTAAAAAGAGAAAAGTCAACATATATGAATGCAAATGTTGGAATAAAAGAATATAAAGAACTAAAACAAATATCAAAAAAGACTAGATGTAAAATAAAGATAGAAAGAAAAAAGGGAATACCGTTTATAATGAATAGGTATAGAAAAAGAAAGATATTTTTTATACTTCTTATAATGATTATAATTTCAATGTATGGAACATCTAAATTTGTATGGAATATAGAAATAGAAGGAACAGATAAAATACCAAAAGATGATATTATAAAAGCACTTGAAGAAAGTGGACTAAAAATAGGAACAATGAAAAAAGAAATTAATACACAAGAAATAATAAACAAAATCAGACTAGAAAGAGATGATATTGCTTGGATGAATATAGACTTAAGTGGAACAAATATAATAGTAAAAATAGTAGAAACCACGAAAAAGCCTGAAATAGTTAAAGAAGACGAATATTGCAATATTGTTTCAAACAAAAAAGGACAGATAACCAAGATAACAGCGACATCAGGAACAATACTTGTAAAAGTACGGAGATATAGTTACGGAAAATACGATATTAATAGGTGGCTGGATGGAAGGAAAATATACAGGAATCAGATATGTGCATGGTACAGGCGAAGTAGAAGCGAAAGTATGGTATAGCAAAAAAGAAAAAATGAAGCTAAAGCAAGTATCCCTAAATAAAACTGGAAAAGAAGAGAAAAAGTATAATATAAAATTTAATAATTTTAAAATAAATTTGTATAAAAGTCTTCCAAAATTTGAAAAATATGATACAATAAATGAAGAAAAAAAATTAAAATTATTTTCAGATTTCTATTTACCAATAACCTTAGGGATTTCTACATATTATGAATTAGAAGAACAAAAAATAGCATTAACAAACGAAGAAGCAAAAGAAAAACTAATAGAAAAATTAAAAACAGAAGTACTAGAAGAAATAGAAAACAAAGATAAAATAAACGATATAAAAGTAAATGTTATAGCAGAAAATCAAAACGAAGTAGAAATAGAAGTCATATATGAAGTCATAGAGAATATTGGAACAGAAGAAAAGATAATATATTAATTAAGGAGGAAAACTATGGAAGAAAGAGGACTAAGAGTCGCAAGAACAGATGGAGCATTTTTTTCAAAAATCTCAACAACAATAAGTAAATTATTAATACCTACAAAGATAGGAATAAATGGCATGCTAATTGCAATAAAAAGAAATAGTGTATTAAAAAATTATGAAGCATGTGCAAAAAATGAAGAACAGGAAAAAGAAGAAATACTTCAAAAGAAGTATGAGGACACATTTATATTATATTTGGAATCTATTGATAAATATATAATGGACTCAATATATAAAAAAGTAAAATCAAAAACAGCAACGCAATTTGAAGAAGAAGCACTTTCAAGATATTACACAGTAATACATCTAAAAGAAACACAATATTTGGAATACAAATATAGGAAACAGAAATATTTGATGGATTTAGACTATATGTCTTTAAAAAACGAAAACAAAGCAAAACAACTAGCAAAATATAATGCATTTTATATATCAAAAATGGAAGGTATATATAAAGGAATACTAAAAAATTATTCAGTACAACTTGCAGACAGAATATCATCATCAATAGTAAACAAAGATGATATATATGAGAACATATTTGAAACATTGGAAGATTATATAGCAAATGTGTTACCTATAAAAATACAAATAGAAGGAAAAGAAAAATACCAAGAAATATTAGAAGAATATGATAAATTCAATGAATTTTTAGCAGGAAAATTAGATGCAAGAGATCAAATAGAAAAGAAAATGTATTTACTTGCAATTAGTAGAAGATTATTCACACATAGCTTACCATTAGTGGTTGCAGAACAATGTTATGACAAATTAATAAAAGAAGCAAGACATGTAATAATAAGTAGTAAAACAGAAAAAAAACAAGAACAAGCATATGAATTGCTAATAACATTAATAGAAGATTATAACATAAGACTTCTATCAACAAAGATATACTGGGAAGTTCCAGCCCAAAGAGATGAATATAAAAAATTCTGGGAAGAATATAAAGCAATAGATAAAAACACAATAGAAGGACAAACTAAAAAAGAAGTCTTATTTATAAAAGATGAACTTAAAAAAATAGAAGACAATATACAAAACAAACATATAATAAGATTTTATAAGGACAAGCTTACAGAATACGGAGAAATGAAAAGATTAAAGAATACATATAGTAAAGGGAAAAATTACACAAAAAGGAAAGTAGCAGTATGAGAAAACTAGTAGAAATTGAATATATGGAAATAGAAAAAGACAAAAAATATGAAGAAATAGCAAACAAAGTATTCGAAAGCTGCTTTAAAGAAGAAAACTTATATGACTACAAAATATATATAAGTGTAATATTAACAAATGAAAAAAACATAAAAAAAATAAACAAAGAATATAGAAATATAGACAAAGAAACAGATGTATTATCATTTCCAATGTTTGAAAAAGAAGAAATCAATTCGATAAAAGAACAAGAAGAAGTATTAGGAGATATAGTAGTTTGTATACCAGTAATAAAAAGACAAGCAATAGAATATGAGCATAGCGAAGAAAGAGAATTTGCATATATGTTAGTACATGGATTTTATCATATAATGGGGTATGACCATATGATAGAAACAGAAAAAGAAGTAATGAGAGCAAAAGAAGAAAATATTTTAAATAAATTAGGAATACTAAAATAAAAAGAGGAGAACCAAAATGAAAACAAAAATATTAATAGTAATATTAGCAGTAGTAATCATTGCTTGTGGAGTACTTTTAGGCATTAAATATATGAGTAAAAAATCAGATGCAAAAGAAGAAAACATCGCAGAAGGAAATACTACTATCGAAGAAGAGAAAGAAGAAGATAATACTCCAAAAACTAAATACTCAGGAAATCAAAGAACAATAGCAGTAATGATAGATAATGTAGGAGATGCAAGACCACAAACAAGCCTAAATAAAGCAATGATAGTATATGAAGCATATGTAGAAGGAGGACTTACAAGATATCTTGCAGTATATAAAAACGAAGATATAGAAACAATAGGACCAACAAGAAGTGCTAGACCAGTATTTATAGACTATGCATTAGAAAATGACAGCATATTTGTACATTATGGAGGAAGTCCAAGGGCATTAGATGATGTGAAGAAATTAAAAATGGATAATGCAAATGGAATAGAATCACCAGCAAATGTATTTAGAAGAACAAAAGAAAAAGCAGCACCACATAATGCACTAACAGGAACAAAAGTAATATGGGAATATGCTAGTAAACAAGGATATAGAAAAACAACTAAAGAAAGAAATGTACTAAACTATGTAGTAGAAGAAGTAACATTAGAAGAAGGGACAGGAGCTACAACAGTTAATATTCCATATTCAGGAGCAAAAGTAAAATATGTATATAATATAGAAACAGGACTTTATGAAAGATATTTTGCTAATAAGTTACAAACAGATTGGTTAACAAAAGAAAAAATAACTACAAAAAATATAATAATTACAATAGCAAATAATTACTCAACAGATGAAGAAGGAGGATATGGAAGACAACAAATAGAAAATATTGGAAACCTAGATGGATATTATATAACAAATGGAAAAGCAATAAAGATAAAATGTGAAAAAAAGACAAGATCAGGAAAAACAGTATATAAAGATTTAGAAGGAAATGAAATAAAGGTAAATGATGGAAATACATATATACAAATAGTTTCTCCAAGTATGAATATAACAATGGAATAGAAGCAAGTAAAATAAGAAAAGTGGCTTCGCCACATGTGCATTTTGCTTTGCAAATATGCACAGACTAATGAAACTTAACCTTGTTGAATAGGAATTATAATGATTTTTTTTGTTGCTTACGCTTGTTAACCCGCAAGCTATCAACAAAAAAAGTTGAATTTTCCTATTCAATAAAAAAATGAAAGTAAACATTAAAGTTTACTTTTATTTTTATGTTAGTCTATTAAGAATAATATTAATGACGGTTTTAGTAGTAGGCTTAAAACCATTAAAATACTTATTAAAAATTTCCGAATTACTGTAATAAACCATATTTTCAGTAGCTCTAGTTATACTACACTTAATATTATGAACAGACTTATGATGATAAAAAGATATTAAAGGATAGATCTCTTTTTTCAAGTTACCTTGAAAAGAATCCTGATGTAAATAAATTTCAAAAATAGTATCAATAAGGTATTTAGTACCATTATGATTTAGATTATATCCAATAGTAGATAACTCATTAATGATTTTTTTATAAACAAGAGAATTAGACTTCTCCTCTACAAGACTATCAATTTTATTTAGAATTCTTTCATATTGCCCAATTCCTTTTAATGTAGTATAAGCTACTAAAGGATTTTTTAGTATCTCTGGTACATATTCATCTTCAGCAGTTATGACAATAACAGAACGTTCATACTGCTTTTTCTTTTCCTCAGATAACATATCTAAAACTTGAATACCATTATAAATAGGCATTTCCAAATCCAGTAATACGATATCAATTTGAAAAGAATTCATCAAATCTAAAGCCTCTTTGCCATTAGTTGCAATTTTTATAACTTTCAAATCTTCTCTAGAAGAAACAATATCATTTACTACAAGTTTTGCAAAATCAATATTATCATCTGCAATTAAAATTGTAAACATATAACACCTCTATTACAAATAATACTAATTTTATCATATTTCGACTTTTTTCTATATAAAAGATACAAAAGATATATAAAAATATTTTTTCCACAAAATATTGACAAAAAAATTAGGAATATATATAATAAACTTGAACATAAAACAAAGTTCAAAACCAAAAGGAAAACCAAAGCTATTAAAAAAGCAAAACCAAAGCCCCAAGAAAGATCTTCGGAGCTTTGTTTTTTTATTGAATAGGAAAAATCGCAGATTTTGACTATTCAACAAGGTTAATTTACATTGGGCAGTGCAATAATTGCGAAGCGATTTTGCATATGTGGACGTCGAAATCTTTGATTTCGTTAACGTCCAATTTTCTTATCTTATTTTCTTCTATATACAATAAAAGGGAAAGGCGACGGAACAAATCCGTCGCTTCCCTCAGTAAGGGTTATTGGTTGCTGCTTTCTTTCTGGGTAAAAACCTTCTCAAGGTCATTGTAGTTCCGGTGCCCTTTGGCAAATGTGACGACCCAAGTCATCTCAGGGAACATGACCAAAAGATCTGCATGAATCTCGGAGATGACGCTCAAAGACAGGTTGGCTCCATCGGGAATGCAGATATATCCATCACGGTCATAACGGTAAGAGCCGAACATGATGATCTCGTGGCTTCCCTTGGGGCGAACGGTGACGAGAGTAGTGCCACCCCGCATAGATTCGGAGGTAATGTCATACCATTTTGTTCCTTCCACAATAAACATCCTTTCTTGCAAAAAAAATTGGATACCTAATAGGGTATTGCATATTTATATTATAGCATAAAAATATAAAAAATGCAAGTATTATGTAGACAACAATTGTGTAATGTGATATAATAATAAAATTCAGGATTAATAACTTAAAAGCCTGAATTATAAAAATATAAAAAGGAAAATATAACCATATGGGAAGTTTTAAATCAGGATTTGTTGCAATTTTAGGAAGAACAAATGTAGGTAAATCTACATTATTAAACTCGTTGATTGGAGAAAAAATAGCAATAATGGCAAACAAGCCACAAACTACACGAACACAAATAAAAGGCATATTGAATAGAGAAAATTCACAAATAGTGTTTTTGGATACACCAGGAATACACAAGCCAAAAACAAAGTTAAGTAGTATTATGGTGGAAACAGCGTTTTCAAGTTCCAAAGATGTAGACTTAATACTACTTATAGTAGAAGCTACAAGCAAAGAAATAGGAAAGGGAGATAGACTGATATTAGGCAAGATAAAAGAAACAAAGAAAAAAACAATTCTTATAATAAATAAGATAGACTTGGTAAAAAAAGCAGAATTATTAAAACTAATCGAGATTTTTTCAAAAGAATATGATTTTGAAGCAATCATTCCTATGTCTGCAAAAAGTAGAGAAGGGAAAGAAGAGCTTCTACAAATAGTAGAAGAAACTTTGGAAGAAGGACCTAGATATTATGAAGAAGAAACATATACAGATCAAACAATAAGAATGATAGTAGAAGAAACAATTAGAGAAAAAGCATTAAAATTGTTAGATGATGAAGTACCACATGGAATATATGTAGAAGTGCAAAAACTAAAAAAAGGCAAAACAATGGAAAATAAACCAATATTTAATATAGAAGCAACGATATTTTGCCAAAGAGAATCACATAAAGGAATAATAATAGGCAGAAAAGGAAGCAAATTAAAGCAAATAGGAATATATGCAAGAGAAGATTTAGAAAAAACTTTAGGAGAAAAAGTAAATCTGCAAACATGGGTAAAAGTAAGAAAAGATTGGCAAGATGAAGAAACAATTATAAAAAAATTTAAAATAGATAATTAGAAACAGTATAAATAAACTAAAAATACACAAAATAAGTAAAGAAAAATAATAGACAAAATAGGAGAGAAAACTTATGATAAGTAAAATGGCATGGAATACATTTAAAAATACAGGCGATATAAATACATTTTTAGAATTTATAGAAACAAAAAATATAGAAGAAAATTTAACAGAGGAACAAAATGGGAATAGTAAAAACAAAAGCTATAATATTGAGAGAAAGTAATATGGGAGACTTCGATAAAATGCTAACAATGCTGACACCAGATTTACGGCAAGATATCATGTGCAGCAAAAGGAGCAAGAAGGCCAAATAGTGCACTATTGGCAGGGACACAACTCCTATGCTTTGGAGAATATCTACTGTATAAAGGAAGTGGAGGTTCATATCATATAAACTCATGTGAGCCAATCGAAGTCTTTTATAATTTAAGAATAGATTTAGACAAATTACAATATGCAGCATATATAACAAAAATAGTAGAAGATGTAACAAATGAAAACGATACATCATATAACATTTTACAGTTATTACTAAACACAGTATATGCAATATCAGAAACAGAAATAGATAAAGAACTACTAATGTCAATATTCAAAATTAGGTTATTATCATTAATAGGATTTACACCAAATGTAAAAGAATGTGCAAACTGTGGAAATAAAGAAAACTTAACACACTTTAGCATAAAAAGAAGTGGACTAAAATGTGAAAACTGTGCAAAACTGGATAAAAGTGTTATAAGAATATCAGAAGCAACACTCTATGCAATAAAATACATAATTATGGCACCAGCAAAGAAACTATTTTCATTCAATGTGCCAGAAATATCAATAGAAGAACTACGATTAATAGCAAAAGTATATTTAGAAGAAAAACTAGAAAAAACATATAGATTTGAAAAATTTTAAAAAAAGAAATAAGCGCATGTGCATTGCACATGCGCTTATCTTATTGAATAGTCAAAATCTTTGATTTTGCTAACGTCAAATTTTCTTAGAAAAAAGTTTAGCTTGCTGAGACATAGAAGTCAGCTTTTTTCAATCAGTACAAAGATGTAAATGCTAGTTTTAGTGTCATTTTGATTAATCATTCTAAATTTACTTCATAAGCACCAACCCACGAACTTGCAGCAGTTAATGACCACATAATTCCATCATAATCTCCCTCATTTAAAGTTATTTCATATGGTTTTACTGCATTAGGTATAAAACCGATTCCAAGAACCTATTTGTATATTTTGATTCCCTTTGATACCATACACAGTTATAGTACAATTGCATTCAGGAGACATAGCTGTCCACACTGTCATTTTCTTAAGATGTTCACTTTTTTTGAACATAAAAGTCCAAGTCGCACTATATCCAGCCAAATTAACTAAGTTATCTTTGTCCTCATCCAATAAAATATCCCAAGTCTTTCCGACCATATGGAGCCGAAGTGCAACTTATAGAAGAAATCATTCTTTGCATTTTTGTTCCTACAATAACTTCATTACTCTCTTTGTTCTCTGAATTTCCACCATCTTCATTCTTTATTCCTGATGTTACCTCTAATGTGAATTTTCCTGAACTATTTCCTACAAGAATAGTTACTATACTTTCCTTTTCTGAGTTTTGAATTGTCTCTATCTGTGCATTTGCCCCATCTTTATTATTGATTAGTATAGTTTCATCTTTTATAATTGTATCTGCATTAATTGAACTTCCTGATTCGTATGCAATACGTGCTTCTATTCTTGAACCATATTTGTAATATTCTACTTCTGGAATACTAATTTTTACTGTAAATTCTTTCACTTCTTTTGTTGTAAATGATTTTACTTCTGTACTTACTATTGAATTGTCTTCTGCTATTGCTTCTATTCTATAGTAATATGTCGTATTTGGAGCTAATTCTGAGCTTTTTAATGTTAATGTTGTTTCTTCACTTGATTCTACTTCAGCTGAACTAACTTTTTCAACTAAATTGTCTTGTGTTGTTCCTATGTATAACTTGTATTTTATCTTTCCATCTTTTTCATGCTTAGCTTTTACTGTTATATTTACTGCTTCATCTTTTTCCTCTATTCTTTCTGTCATTTCAAATAATATTGAATCTTTTTTCCCTGCTAAAATACTTTCGATCTTATCTACTGCACTATCTAATATAGATTCTGTTTCATTTATAATTCTGTTTTCTTGTACTGATTCTTTTGCATAGTCCTCAGCTCCATTTATTGAATGTTCAATTATTTTGCTTTTATAAACTTCCATTATAGAAATTGATGCCAAAATCACTAATATGATAACAGTTATTATTAGAGCTATTAATGTTATGCCCATCTCATTATTATTTTTAGTATTCTTCATTTTTTCCTTTGTTTTCCTCTCTTATAATTTATTATATTGTATATAATTTATTATATTGTATGATCTGAAGATGTATATAAAAAAATAACAATACAATATTTTTTAATTATATATTATCCAAGATCTTATTTCAATATATTTTTATTAAATTCGTGATTAATCTGTGAAAATATTACTCTAAAAAAATATCTCATAAATAAAAATGATACCCTAAGTAAAAAAATAAGGAGATGAAATATTTAATGAATAAGAAAGAAGAACTAAAAGAAAAATTATCAAATGTTGAATAGAAAGTAAAATGATAGTAAAACAAGCTGCCAATCGCCTAGGACTATCAGAATGTCATGTTAGAAAATTGAAAACTAGGTATAAAAAATGGATCTTCATCTATGTTATAATGAAAAAATTCTTTCATACTATTGATAAAATCTATTAATCTTAGTACTTTATTAGCTATAAAATATACTAGGTAAGTTAATAATAGTGTTTGTTTTGTACAAAAAAATATTTTTTGTTCTACATTAGATATATCCCGAATATACTATAATAAACAAGTTAGCAAGATTTTTTATAGAAATGACAAGCTGGCAAAAAGCGCTAATGCGTAAGGATACAAAAGATGTTACAAAAATTTGACAATTATAAAATTAAATAGTATAATCTGAATTGCATACGAAAAGCCGTAAGGATTTCTAAGTTCTAAGAAGCAAAAAATGATATAATTTATTAGTATTTCGACATAGTGAGATATAGCTAAATTATATATTTAGAAACTTAGTTAAGCAAAACATAATTTTCTTAAATCAAAGATATGAGCTTAGAAAATTTAAGTTTTGTGATTTTCGAAAGCAGGATAGAAAGAGAGGATAAAATCCCATGATAAAAAACGAACAAGCATCATTGTCCGTAACAAAAATTGCGATAATAACAATTATAACTATATTTGCATTAAGTATTGGAGTATTAGCATCAAGTATAGAAGTGAGAAATGTTAAAATTGTACTTTCAGATAATTGTGAAATAGAAGTATTTACTACAAAAACAGTAGTTTCTGATATATTAGAAGAAAATCATATTGTAATTTTACCAGAAGAACATGTTGTACCAAATCTTGATTCAGAAATACTAGACAACTCTTCAAAAATAGTAATAACAGGAACAACACAAGACATATCAGCAGTTGCAGAAGTTGCTAAGGAGAGCGAAAAGATACACTTAGACCAATTATTAAGTACTTATAATACTATAACAGAAAAAATAGAAATAGTAGAAGAAACAATACCTTATGAAACAATAATGAAAGATGGGTCTAATTCTTCAACATCAAACACAACAAAGGTATTACAAGAAGGTAAAGAAGGAAAAAAAGAAACAACATATAAAGTAAAATATCAAGATGACATAGAAATAGAAAGAGAAGTATTAAAAGAAGAAATTATACAAGAACCAGTAAATAAGATAATAGAAACTACAAATGTTTCTTCAAGGAGTTCAAGTGCTACAGAAAGAGAAAAAACAAAAGAAACTATAGTACCAGAAAGTACTAAAAATAAATCAAGTTTAGCTGCAAAAGTTGAAGGAATAACACCTACAAAGAAAACACTAAATACATCAGCATATACAGCAGCAGATTGTGGAAAAAGTCATGATACAGCATATACAGCAAGTGGAGCTAAAGCAACATCATGGTATACAGTTGCAGCAGGAAAAGGATATGCAATAGGAACAATAATATATATACCATACTTTAAAGATAAACCAAATGGTGGCTGGTTTGTTGTACAAGATAGAGGAGGCTCAATATCAAACAATAAATTAGATGTATATATGAACACAAGTAAAGAATGTATACAATTTGGAAGAAGAAATCTAGAATGCTATATTTATGAAATTTAAGAAAATCAAAAGAGTAAGGGGTACTAAGAATAACCTTTACTCTTTTTAAGAATTCACTAAATAAGGAGGAAAACTTATGAAACTAATATCATGGAATGTAAATGGACTAAGAGCAGTCATGAAAAAAGGGTTTCAAGACTTTTTTAAAGAAATAGAAGCAGACATATTTTGTGTGCAAGAAACAAAAATGCAAGAAGGACAAGCAGAGATAGACTTTGCAGAAGGATATGAAATATATTTCAATAGTGCAATAAAAAAGGGATACTCTGGAACAGCAATATTCACAAAAATAAAACCAATAAATGTAAGTTATGGAATAGGAATAGAAGAACATGATAAAGAAGGACGAGTAATTACACTAGAATTTGAACAATTTTATTTAGTAAATTGTTATACACCAAATGCAAAAAGAGAATTAGAAAGATTAGAATACAGAATGGAATGGGAAGACGAATTTAGAAAATACCTATTAAAACTAGATCGAAATAAGCCAGTAATACTTTGTGGAGACTTAAATGTAGCACATAAAGAAATAGATTTAAAAAATCCAAAATCAAATAGAGGGAATGCAGGATTTACAGATGAAGAAAGATCAAAAATGACAGAACTTTTAAATTCAGGATTTACAGACACATTCAGATATTTATACCCAGAAAAAGAAGGAGCATATACTTGGTGGTCATATTTTGCATCATCAAGAGAAAGAAATATAGGTTGGAGAATAGACTACTTTATAGTATCAAAATCTATTGAAGAGTCTGTACAAGAAGCATATATATATGATAAAATATTAGGAAGTGATCATTGCCCAGTAGGAATTGAACTTTGAAAATAACTGGCATATTGCATCATTAAATTTGACATTAATAATCCTCAATGTACATTAAGTAGGTCTCTAGTTATTAAGTCAAATTTGTCTAGCACTATACCAATTAATAGAAAAGGAGGAATAAAAATGCAGAAAGAAAAACAAGAATGGAAGAAGTACATAATATGGTTTATATTTGCATTAATACTAATATGTATATACAAATTATTAGATAATTTTGGAGAAATAACAGAATGGATAAGTGGAGTAACTAAAATATTAATGCCATTTATAATGGCACTATTGCTTGCATATCTATTTTATTTGCCATGTAAAAAAGTAGAAAGGATATTTGGTAAATCGAAAATAAAATTCATAAAAAAAAGAGCAAGATGGGCATCAATAATTATAGTATATCTAATTACAGCCATTTTATTAATAGGAATAATTAAATTTGTAGTACCAACTGTAACAGAAAGCATAATGGAACTTGCAAATGCACTTCCAGGTTACTATCAAACAGCAATGGAAACAATAAACGAAATGCCAGAAGACTCAATAGTAAATAAAGAAACAATAAACTCAGTACTACAAGGGCTAAATACAATAAAGATAGAAGACTATCTTAACATAGAGAGAATAACAGAATATGCAAAAGGAATAATAGGACTTGCAACAACAATATTTGATGTATTTGTAACAATAATAGTATCGATTTATTTGCTAGCAGAAAGAACAGAGATAGTAAAATTTGCAAGAAGATTTTGTGGAGCAATGTTTAATATAAATGCATATAAACGTATTGGAAAATATTTTAGAGAATCAAACGAGATATTTTTTAGATTTATATCAAGTCAATTGTTAGACGGAATTGTAGTACGGAATACTTACATCAATAGCAATGTCAATACTTGGAGTAAAATATGCAATATTATTAGGATTTATGATAGGACTATTTAATTTAATACCATATTTAGGAGCAATAATTGCAGTAGTAATTGCAGGACTAATTACTTTACTTACAGGAGGAATATATCAAGCTATATGGATGTTAGTTGTAGTTATAATTCTTCAACAAATAGATGCAAATATAATAAATCCAAAAATAATAGGAAACTCATTACAAATAAGCCCAATACTTATAATATTCTCAGTAACAATAATAGGATCATACTTTGGAATAATGGGAATGTTTCTTGCAGTTCCAATAGTAGCGATAATAAAACTTATGATAAGTGATTTTATAAAATATAAAGAAAATACAAAGCAAGAAGAAACATAAACGGTTTTAAAAAGACTGTTTTAAGCATTTAGAGAGGAATATCAAAAGAAATGGCAAAAAAAATACTAATAACAGAAAAACCCTCTGTTGCAAGAGAATTTGCAAAAGTTTTAGGAATAAATGGAGCAAACAGAAATGGATATTTAGAATCAGAGGAATGGATAATAACTTGGTGTGTAGGACACCTAGTTACAATGTCATACCCAGAAAAATATGATGAAAAATTAAAATTTTGGAGACTAGACACATTACCATTTTTACCAAAAGAATATAAATATGAAGTAATACCAAATGTAGAAAAACAATTTAATATAATAAAAGAACTACTATTAAGAGAAGACATAGATACAATATATGTATCTACTGACTCTGGGCGAGAAGGAGAATACATATATAGATTAGTAGAACAAGAAACAGGAGTTAAAGGAAAGCAAAGAAAAAGAGTATGGATAGATTCTCAAACAGAAGAAGAAATAAAAAGAGGAATAAAAGAAGCAAAAGACTTAGAAGAATATAATAGTCTTTCAGACTCAGCATATTTAAGAGCAAAGGAAGACTATTTGATAGGAATAAATTTCTCAAGACTTTTATCAATAATATATGGAAGAAGAGTCGCAAAAGAAATAAACGAAGAAAAAATATCAATATCAGTAGGACGAGTTATGACCTGTGTACTTGGTATGGTAGTATCAAGAGAGAGAGAAATAAGAAACTTTGTAAAAATACCATACTATAAAATAATAGGAGAATTTGGAGAAGAAAAAACATTTAAAGCAGAATGGAAAGTAAATGAAAAATCAGTAATGTATAACTCTCCAAAGTTATATAATGACAGTGGTTTTAAAAAAGAAAATGAAGCAAAAGAATTTATAAATACATTTCAAGGAAAAATTGCGAAAATATTAGAAGTAAAAAAATCAAAATCAAAAGAAAATCCACCATTACTATTTAACTTAGCAGAAATACAAAATGAATGTACAAAGAAATTTAAAATAAAGCCAGATGAAACACTAGCAGTAATACAAGAATTATATGAGAAGAAATTAGTAACATACCCAAGAACAGATGCAAGAGTATTATCAACAGCAGTTGCAAAAGTAATAACAAAAAACTTAAATGGGATAGCAAAGGGATTTAAAGATGAAGAAGTCCAAACATACATAAAACAAATGGCAGAAGAAAAATATTCAACAGATATAGTAAAAACAAAGTATGTAAATGATAGTAAAATAACAGACCATTATGCAATAATACCAACAGGAGAAGGATATGAAAACTATGAAAAATTAGGAGACTTGCAAAAGCAGGTATACAAAATAATAGTAAAAAGATTTTTAAGCATATTTTATCCACCAGCAGAATTTAATAAAGTATCAGTAACAGTTCAAATAGAAAATGAAGAATTTAATACAAGTCGGAAAAATCTGTACTAAAAAGGGATATCTAGAAATATTGAAACCAAAACAAGAAAACAAAAAGGAAAATGAAGAAGAAACAGACTTAAGTATACTAGGTTCCCTAAAAAAAGGACAAGAGATAGAAATAAAAAACTTTGAAACAAAAGATTCAGAAACATCTCCACCAATAAGATATAATTCAGGTTCAATGATACTAGCAATGGAGAATGCAGGGAAATTGATAGAAGATGAAGAACTAAGAGAACAAATAAAAGGAGCAGGAATAGGCACAAGTGCAACAAGAGCCGAAATAATGAAAAAATTAGAAAAAATAAATTACATAGCAATAAATAGTAAAACACAAATAATAACTCCAACAGAAAAAGGAGAATTAATATATGATGTAGTACAAAAATCAATGCCAGACATGTTAAATCCAAAACTTACAGCAAGCTGGGAAAAAGGATTAGAAATGGTTGCCAAAAAAGAAATACAAGCAGAAGAATTTATGAAAAAATTAGAAAGCTATGTGAAATCAAAAATAGATAAACTAGTAATTAGATAAATAAAATTATGTAAAGGATACATAAATCACAAAAATAAAAAACTAAGCATAATATATGAACATAAAGGAAGGTGAAAAAAATGTATTCTTACATAATAAATGGAGGAAAAAAGCTAGAGGGAGAAACCTATGCATCAGGATCAAAAAATGCATCACTTCCTATAATTGCTGCAAGTATTTTAAATGGAGGGATTACAAAGCTGTATAATGTTCCTAACATACATGACACACAAATGATGTTTGAAATACTTAAAAAATTAGGTTGCAAAGTAAAGAAGAATAATGGTAAAATAATAATTAACTCAAAAAATATAACAAATTATGAAATACCAGATGAACTAATGAGACAAATGCGATCATCAGTTATAATAGTAGGAGCAATAATTCGGAAGGATGAAAAAAGCAAAATTTTCATATCCACGGAGGATGTGATATTGGAGCAAGGCCGATTGACCTACACTTGAAAGCATTTAGAACACTCGGAATAAATATAAAAGAAGAATCACGGAACAATAAAATGTAGTACAGAAGAAATAAAACCAACAGAAATACAATTAGATTTTCCAAGTGTTGGAGCAACAGAAAATATTATGTTAGTATCATGTTTAGCAGAAGGAATAACAACTATAAAAAATGCAGCAATGGAACCTGAAATAATAGACTTGGCTCAAATGCTTAATAAAATGGGAGCCAAAATTGAAGGAGCAGGAAGTAATGAAATAAAAATCACTCGGAGTAAATCACTTAAAAGATGTAAGCTATAATGTGATGCCAGACAGAATAGAAGCAGGAACTTTGCTTTGTGCAGTTGCAGGAACTCGGAGGAAAATTGAAACTAACAAAAGTAGTACCAGAACACTTAACGCCAATACTCCATAAACTAGAAGAGACTGGTTGTATTTTAGAAATAGGAAAAGACTATATAAAATTAGAAGCGCCAAAAAAATTAAAAAATGTAGAAATAAAAACAATGCCATATCCAGGATTTCCAACAGATATGCAATCAGTATTTGCGAGTATATTAACAACAGCAAAAGGAACATCACTAGTAATAGAAAATATATTTGAAAACAGATATAAATATGTTAATGAATTAAGGAAAATGGGAGCAAAGGTTACAGTAGAGGGAAAAATTTGTGTTATAAAAGGTACAAGAAAGTTATTTGGAGCAACAGTAGAAGCAACAGACCTAAGAGGAGGAGCAAGTTTAATACTTGCAGGACTAAATGCTAAAGGAAAAACGACAGTAAACAATGCAAAATATGTTCTCAGAGGATATGAGAATTTAGACAAAAAGCTAAACTCACTTGGAGCTAGAATAGAATTGATTTAAAATATAAAATTTATAAATATCTTGCATAAATTATATTTATAGTCTATGCAAGGTGGTTATATATAATTTTTTTAATAAACACTATAGATGATAACTTAATAAAATGTTTGAACATAGGATAGATGCATTTTATAAGAAAAGAAAGCAAGAAAAATTATATATAACCACCTTGTAAAACAGAAAAATACAGTTTTCTAAAGTAAACTGTATACTGATACTGTAACAAGTAAAATTTGATATTATCAGTAAAAATAGCTGTCTTAAAAATAGAAAAAGTACAAATGGAAAGGAGGAGGCATATGCCTAAGAAGAACAAAAGAAAAAAGGCAAAAATAGAAGAAGACCAAGAAATAATAATAGGCTATAACACAAGACGAAAAAAAGACAAGCCTCCCAAAAAGAAAAAAAAATCAAAAAATATATGGAGAAAAATAAGAAAAATATTAATAGCCATATTAAAACTGATATTAATAATATCAGTTATTGTAGGAATAGGAATATTCTTATTTGTATCACCAGTATTTAATATAGTAGAAATAAAAGTAGAAAATGCAAATAAAATAAGTGAAAACACATATATATCATTATCAGAACTAAAAAAAGAAGAAAACATATTTAGAATAAATAAATCAAAAATAAGGGAAAAAATAAAAACGGAAAGCTATGTAGAAGAAGTAGAAATACGTAGAGAACTTCCAGGAACAGTAATACTCACAGTAGAAGAAAGAAAGCCGCAATATAGAATAGAAAAAAACGGTGGACTGTATATGTATATAGACAAAAACGGATATTATCTTGAAGAAACTACTGAAAATATAAATATGCCAATATTAAGAGGGATAAAAACAAACATAGATAATATAAAACCAGGAGATAGACTGTTAGAAGACGACTTAGAAAAATTTAATGATGTAATAAAAATTGTAGATGGAATAACAAATAATAATGTAGAAACAGAACTTTCAATTATAGATATATCAGACAAAAATAAATATGTACTAGAATTTGTATCAGTAAATAAAAAAGTCATACTAGGAGACATATCAAATTTGAGTACAAAAATGATATGGATAAAATACTTTATGAAAGACAAAGAAAATGAAAAAGGAATTATACATTTGGAGACAGAAAGCATATATTTTGCACCAGAAGAACAGACAGAATAAGAAAGGAGAAAAAATGGAAAACAAGTCAAAAATTGCAGTAACAATAGGAGCTATGTGTATGTTATTAACTTGTGCTATATTAATACAATTAACAACAATAAGAGAAGCAACAAA
This sequence comes from uncultured Clostridium sp., assembly GCA_947572545.1. Taxonomy (GTDB): domain Bacteria; phylum Bacillota; class Clostridia; order TANB77; family CAG-508; genus JAAWPK01. The sequence goes on from CANPCK010000016.1 coordinate 18,118, forward strand.
AATAGTTGGAACATCTTATGCACAACAAGGACTAAAAGAAGAAGTGCTTCTATGGAAAGCAAACTATGAAAACTTATACAAAGAATGGGAAAAAGCTGAAGAAAAGTTAGAAAAAACAAGGCAAGTGGCAACAACAGACAATAAGAGAGCAAAAGAGCTAGAAAAAGAATTGATTAATACAAATAAACTATTAGGATTAACAGAACTCACTGGCAGTGGTGTAATAGTAACACTTGCAGATAATGCAGAAACAAAAACAAAAGATATAGATATAGATGTAGATATAAGAAGTAGTTTAATCCATGAATCAGACATAATAAGCATAATAAATGAACTAAATAATGCAGGAGCAGAAGCAATATCAGTAAATGGGCAAAGAGTAGTATCAACAACGTCAATAACTTGTGTGGGAACAGTAGTAACAATAAATGGAGTAAAATTAAGTTCGCCATTTAAAATATCTGCAATAGGAAGTCCAGAAGGACTACTAGGAGCAATGAATAGACCAGGTGGGTATTTGGAAAATATAAACAAAGATGGAGCCATTGGTTATGTGAATAAATCAGACAATGTAACAGTTGCAAAATACAATGGAGCACTTACAGCAAAATATATGAAAACAATTAAATAATAAAAAATAAAGGAGAAACAATATAAATGAACAAAACTAAGATTGCAGTCTCAATAACAATAGGAATTATGAGTTTTATGATGATATATGTAATGTTAATACAATTCAACATAGTAAAAGAATATGATGGAGAAGAAATAGAATTAATGAGAGAAACAGAATTAAAAGAAACACTTGCATCATATAAAGAAAAAAGTAAAGAAATAGGCAATCAAATAGTAGATACAAATACAAAAATAGAAGAATATCAAAAAAATGAAAAATCAGAAGAAGATGCGATATCTTTACTAGAACAAGAAGTAGAACAAAAAAATATGTTACTAGGAATAACAGATGTAGAAGGAGGAGGTATAATAATAACTATGGAGAATCCTCCAGATTATACAGCAGAAGAATCAAGACCTATAAATGCATCAGATTTAGTAATGTTAATAAATGAGCTTAGAATGGCAGGAGCAGAAGCAATATCAATAAATGGTCAAAGAATAATTTCAAAAAGTGATGTATTTGAAATAGACAATTCGATATTTAGAGTAAATGGAGAAAGAGTAACAGCGCCATTTACAATAAAAGCAATAGGAGATATTACATATTTAAAAAGTGCATTAAGTATAAAAGGTGGATATATAGACACATATACTAAAAATGGATTTAGAATAAAACTAGAAGAAGAAAATAATATATTAATAGAAAAATATGAAAGAAATATAATTCTAAATTATGTAAAAGAAGAGGAGGCAAAAAAATGATAATACTTGCAATAATAATAGGATGTATAATAGGAGTAATAATAGGAGTAAATGCTCCAGCAATTTCATATATATACTCAGATTACTTAGCAATATCAATAATAGCAGCACTTGACTCAGTGTTTGGAGGAATAACAGCAACACTAAAAGAAAAATTTGATTTTAAAGTATTTGTTTCAGGATTTTTTGGAAATGCAATACTTTCAATGTTATTAATATTCTTAGGAAAAAAACTAAACGTTGATATATATTTAGCTGCAATAGTTGTATTTGTAGGAAGAATGTTCAATAACTTAACAATAATAAGAAGGTTTTATATAGAGAAATGGGATAAATTAAAAAAACAAATAAAAAAAGATAAAACACAAGAAAATAAATAAAAATGTTGTAAAATGTAACAAAAGCCTCATTTTAAATGATAAAAATAGAGGCTTTTTTGATTGGTAAAAATCATTAAAAGTAAAAAAAATAGGATGATTATAGTAGTTCTTAAGATATAACAAAACTATTACAAAAATATTACAAAAATATTACAAATTCTATTGACATTTTCTGCAAAATATTATATCCTTAAGTACGAGAAAAATATAAAAAATGGAGGAGTTAAGATTGGCAATAGGTGATATAATTGTAGGCTTAGATATAGGGACTTCTAAAGTATCTGCTATTGTTGGAGAAGTCAATAATTTTAATCAAATAGAAATTATTTCTCAGACAAAATGCAAATGCCATGGACTACAAAGAGGTAAGATAGTTGATGAAGATGACATTAGTTTATCAATAGCCAAAACAATTCAAGATGCTGAAGATGAAGCCAATTTAAAGATACACTCTGCTTATGTTACAGTTCCAGGAAAATACATAACAATAGTTCAAAACCGTATTATCAGGGAAGTAAAAGATAAATATGCAGGAATATCAGTAAAAGACGTTGGTGCAAGTATAATGCAAATCAAGGACATAGAAATCCCAGAAGGCAAAACAATTATAGATATTGTGCCTGAATGTTTTGTATTAGATAATGGAGAAACAGTTCAAGATCCAGTTGGGTGTTTAAGTTCAAATTTTACACTACAGGCTCAAATAATATTAGTAGATAAAGACTATATGAAAAAAATGGGTTCAATATTCAAAAAAGCAGGTGTAGAATTAGATGGAATGGTTCCAACAACACTAGCAGAAAGAAATCTAATACTAGATAGAAATGAATTAAATGATAATGTAATGCTTCTAGATATAGGAGCAGGAAATACAGAAATGGGAGTCTTTGAAGGGAATAAATTTGTATATACAAATACATTACCTTTAGGTGGAGATACAATAAGAAGAGATATAGAGGTAGTTTTAAATATATCAGAAGAAGAAGCTGATAAATTAAAAAGACAATATGGATTAGCATTAAAATCATTTATAGATAATGACCATGATATATTTTTGAATACATATAAAGGAGAACAAAAGAATAGAACAATAAAAAGTTCGGAATTAATAGAGATAATAGAAGCTAGAATTGAAGAAATCTTTTCTTTAATAAATAGGGATATTATAAATCAAGGTATAAAACAAAGAATAAATAATGTAATTTTGACAGGGCAGGGAATAACAAATATTAATAAAAGTGATGTAGCAGGAAAAATTACATTAAACATACCAGTAAAAATATCAACAGGAAGATTGATAAGTACAATAAAGCCAAGTTTTAGAACATCTTATGCGTTAGTTAGATATGTTGCTTCAAAGCCATTTTCAAAATCTGTAGCAAGCACAATAGATGTAACAACAGATGAAAGTATGTTTAAAATGATACTAGAGAGAATAAAAGAGTTTTTTTATAGTTAAAATTTAAGGGAGGAACAAATAGTATGGTAGGTTATGACGAAATAGAAAGAAATATGGACGAGAATGCAGTAATAAAAGTAATTGGTGTTGGAGGAGCAGGAAACAACGCTGTAAATAGAATGATAGCAAGTGGAATAAGAGGAGTAGAATTTATATCAGTAAATACAGACAGACAAGCTCTAAAAAATTCAAATGCAAGCACAAAAATACAAATAGGTGAAAAAGTTACTAGAGGATTAGGAGCAGGGGCAAACCCAGATATTGGAGCACAATCAGCAGAAGAAAATAAAACAGAAATAGCAGAGACATTAAGAGGAGCAGATATGGTATTTGTTACAGCTGGAATGGGCGGAGGAACAGGAACAGGAGCAGCTCCAATTGTTGCAAGTAGTGCAAAAGAAATGGGAATACTTACAATAGGAGTTGTAACAAAACCATTTACATTTGAAGGAAAGAAAAGACTATCACAAGCAGAAAGAGGAGTTGAAAGCTTAAGGAGTAAAGTAGATGCATTAGTAGTAATACCAAATGATAAATTATTACAAATAATAGATAGAAAAACATCAATGGTAGATGCTTTTATAATGGCAGACGAAGTATTAATGCAAGGTGTACAAGGAATATCAGACTTAATTGCAAACCCAGGACTTGTAAACTTGGATTTTGCAGATGTAAAAACAATAATGTTAAATACAGGAATGGCACATATGGGAATAGGAAGAGCAACAGGAGAAAATAGAGCAGAAGATGCAGCAAAAGAAGCAATCCAAAGTCCATTATTAGAAACATCAATAGAAGGAGCAAGAGGAGTAATTATAAATATTACAGGTTCAAGTTCAATAGGGTTACAAGAAATCAATACAGCAGCAGAACTTGTACAAAGAAGTGTTGATCCAGAAGCAAATATTATCTTTGGTACAGCAATAGACGAAAGCTTAGAAGATGAAATTGTTATAACAGTAATAGCAACAGGATTTGATAAAGACAGACCAACAGCAAATATGGGAGTAGAGCAAATAGTATCTAAAGCATGGGACAAAAAGATCACATCAGTGCCAACATCAATAGAAAGTGCTAATCCAAATTCACAAGATTTAGATATACCATCATTTCTTAGAAAAAATAAAGGATTAAATAAATAATACATAAAAAAGGTGAGTAGAAACTCGCCTTTTTTGCTAGTAAAAACAGGATAGTTAACAACATTTATGACTAGAAAAAAGACAGATAGATGTTTTCATAATGTCATATTAATGGTTAAAATAAATAAGCTCAAGATATACACAAAAAAACTAAAAAAATTTTCAAAAAAGTGTTGACATACGAAACTAATTATGTTATTATAATAATACACTAAGCAAAACGATAAAAACATATTAAAAAGTGTATATAATTTACATATACAAACTAGTAATATAGAAGGGAACAAAAAAGAAAAATGCAGTTAATTACTGGTTTTTATTTTGCCCTAAAGCACTTTTAAAAAAAATTAAAAAAATTTTCAAAAAAGTGTTGACAAAAGTTTTGAAAGAGTGTATAATTTAAAAGTTCCACATTCAGGGAACAAAAAATGTATTTGCAAAATGAAAAAAGCAAATAAAAAAGTACATTGAAAAGTAAACAAAAAATCCTTTAAGAGACCAAGCGGAAATA
>CANPCK010000017.1 GCA_947572545.1 uncultured Clostridium sp.
TCAAAGATAGTAGACTATGCAATTGAAGGAGCACAAAAATATGCAATAGAGGGAATAAATGAAAATAGAGTAATGGAAGGAACAGAAGAACTAATAGAAAGTGCAATAAGTACAATTAAAGAAATGGGAATAACAGGAGGAGAGAGCCCTAACCCAAATCCAGATCCAGAACTGGAGGAGGGAAAAACAGCAGAAGAATTAGGAAAAGTAGAGAATATAGGAAAATATATAGATTATAAGTCAGCAGGGAGTGATTACACAGTAAATGGAACATATTCAGGAACAGGATCAAATCAAACATTTGCAAAAAATGATGATATGAAGTGGAGAATATGGAGAGTAGAAGAAAATAAACTATTATTAATATCAGAAACATTAGCAGGAAATATACAGTTGTCAGGAATAGAAGGATACAACAATGGAGTAAAAATACTAAATGATGCATGTGCACAAGCATTTGGAAATAGCAATTATGGAAGTGCAATAAATGTAAGAAGTATCAATCAAGATGATATAGATAAAGTAACGAATATGACAACAGACGAACAAAGAAAAGCAGTATATTCAAATTATGGAACAATAGCAACGCCAAGCAATAAAAATTATCCCTATATATATGCAGAAGAATTAGATGATATATTAGATAGAAGTAGCCAAGATAATTGGTATAGTGGAACAAAAAGTATATTATTTACAGGAAAATATACACATTATAATTACAGTATAACATCATATGCGATGCAAACAATATACGATGAATTATTGACAAATATGAGTACTAGTTCTGGAAGTGGGGTAGACAGCCATACTGCATACTGGATTGCTTCACGTTGTATTCGTTTTGATAGTAGTGGTACAGGCTTCCACTTATTTCGTCTGAATGGTGGCAATGTGGATGTTAATCTCTTATATTATGCGCCAGGTACCATAAAAGTTCCTACCAATGCTGTACGTCCAATAGTCGAAGTCAATTTGGATTTAGTTAGTATTGGAAAAACTGGTTCAGGAACCAATACAGATTCATACTCAATGACACTTAAATAAAGCATAATTAAAATTAATAGAAATGCTAAGAGCTGAATTTAAAGCGAATTTAAGAATTATAATTATTTGCTAAAATACTAAGTCATATTAGATCTAAAACAGTTGACAAAGAAAAGCTGTTTAAGTATAATAAAGGTATTTAAAAGAGGTAAAAAATAAGTGAAAAAAAATAGTTTTATTGAAGGTACAATAATTGCAACTTTTGTAATTATTTTAATAAAAATTTTAGGAATGATATATGTAATACCTTTTTATAGAATAGTTGGCTCAGATGGAGGAGCCTTATATAGTTATGGTTACAACATTTATCTAATATTCTTAAGCATATCTTCGGCAGGTATACCTAATGCAATTAGCAAAGTAGTAAGTGAATATAATGCATTAGAATTAAAAGAGGCAAAAGTCAGAGCCAGTATGATAGCCAAAAGGATAATAGGATTTATTTCAGTTGTAGCATTTTTCATATTATTTATATTCGCAGAAGAAATTGGAAAATTTATAATACAAGACTTAAAAGGAAATAATTCATATAAAGATATTGCATTTGTAATAAGGTGTGTTGCACCAGCAATACTTGCAATTCCACTATTAAGTATAAACAAAGGATATATGCAGGGACATAATTACATTAAACCATCAAGTATGAGCGAGTTAATAGAGCAAATAGTAAGAATATTTGTTATACTTTGTGGTTCATATTTGTGCTTAAAAGTATTTCATGGAGAACTTTCACTAGCAATAGGAATTTCTATGTCAGGAGCGTTTTTTGGGGGAATTGCAGCATATATTTATTTAAAAATAATAAGTAAAAGAAATAAAGAACAATTAGGATTTATAAAACATGAAGAAAGAGATAAAATAAGTAGTAAATCTATATTAAAGAAGATAATAACATATGCAGTGCCATTTGTAATATTAAGTATAGTTCTACACATATATAATTTTACAGACCAATTATTAATATTAAGAACATTAGAAAATATGGATTATAGTGGAGCAGATGTAGAATTTATTGCATCAAGTATTAGTACATGGGCAACAAAAATATGCGCAATAATTACAGCAATAGCTACAGGAATAACAACATCATTAATACCAACAATAGTAAGTGCATATACACAAAAAAGAAAAAAAGATGTAAACAGAAATATAAACAAGGCATTAGCATTATCATTTACAGCATCACTTCCGTTAGTACTTCGGAATTAGTATATTGGCAAAACCAATTTGGGTAGTATTCTATAATACGAATAGATATGGGTGGATGATATTAGGATTTACAGTGTTTTCATCATTACTATACAATGTATATCTAATATTAACTAGTATTTTGCAAAGTCTAAACAAGTTCAAATTAGTATATCTAGTATCTATTATAGGATTTGCAACAAATGGACTTTTAGATGTACCACTAATGTATTTATTTAATTCCTTAGGTATGGAAGCATTTTATGGGGCAATAACAAGTACAATAATAGGATATACTTTATCATTAACAATAGGGCTAGTTTCATTACACAAGAGTGAAGGTATACAGTATAAGAATGCTGCAAAAGTGATAGTTAGGGATTTTATACCAGCTATTGCAATGGTAATTACATTAGTTTTATTAAATCGTATATTGCCATTTAATACTGAGGTTGTGACAGGAGCTATTATTACTATAGCTATAAACATAATAGTTGGAGGAATAATATTTATATATTTCTCATATAAGCTAGGAATATTATCATATTTACTTGGAAAAGAAACAATAGACAAGCTATTAAGAAAGCTTAGAATAAAAAGAACAGTAGAATAGATAACATTTTAGAAAGGAGGGGGTATATGTATAGACAAACATATGTGGAAATAGATTTAGATAAGATACAAAAAAATATAGAAACAATAAAGGACAAGTATTCAAAATATAAATACTATTTTGGAGTAGTAAAAAACAATGCATACTCACATGGAATAGAAAGCATTACAGCAATGATAAATGGTGGAATAAACTATTTAGCGGTATCATCATTAGAAGAAGCATTGAAAATCAGAGAGATAAACAAAGAAATACAAGTCTTAGTATTAGAACCAATATCAATAGAAGCAGCAAAAACTGCAGCAGAAAACAATATAACAATCACAATAGATGATACAGAAAATATGGATTTACTAATAAAAAACCATATAAAAATTAAATTTCATTTAAAAATAGATTCAGGAATGAATAGATTTGGTTTAAAAGATAAAGAAAAAGTAAACTATATAGTAAATGAAAGTAATAATGATCAATACTTGGAAGGAATATATACTCATTTATCAACTGGTAGAGAGGGTAGTAAATACTATAAAAGACAGATAAATAATTTTAAATGCTTAACACAAGATATAGACTTAAGCAATATAGAAATAGTGCACTTAGACAGGTCACTTACAATGGAGCAACACGAAAAAATAGAATTCGCAAATGGAGTGAGATTAGGAATTGCTATGTATGGATTTTCAGAACAAGCAGTAAAGCCTTCATGGAAAAGAAGACTATTAAATAAATTAACATTCAAAAAAACAATAATACAAGAGTCTAAATTGAAACTAGAAACAGCATTTATATTTAAAACCCATGTTATGGAAGTGAAGAATGTAAAAAAAGGCGAAATTGTAGGATATGGAGGCACGTATATAGCAAAAAGTGATATGAAAATTGCATTACTTCCATATGGATTTGCTGATTATTTATATAATAATATGGGTAATGTATATATAAAAGGAAAAGAATATAAAACAATATCAATAAACATGGATGTAACAACTATACAAGTAGACGATAATGTACAAGTAGGTGATGAAGTAGAAGTATTTGGGGATAAAATTTCGTTAAGAAGAAAAGCAGGTGAAGTTAATCAAAATGTATATAAACTGCTTGCAAGCATTACAACAAGAGTACCAAGAGTATATAAATATAAAGAGATAACAAAGGAAATAAAATATTAAATTGGAAAAATAATTAGCATATTGTGGTGCTGATGAAGATGTCTAAGTTATGCTTATTACAGCATAAGTCAGCAATTTGCAAAGCAAATTATGATCATTAGAAAATACCTGGCATTATACTAATTATTTTCCCAATTTGGATTATGAAATAAGAGAGGAGAAAATTATGAAAGAATTTAGAGCCTTAATAATTGGAACAGATATAAATGCATACTATTTAGCAAGATGTTATCATGAATGTACAGGAAAGAAAGCGGACATGCTTGGATTAATAAAGCCAGGGACAAAGCCATTTGCATGCACAAGATATACAAAAATTTTAAATATGAAATATGAAGAGAACCTTTGGGATGAAGAGGTATTTTTAAATAAATTAGATGAATATTATGAAGAACATAAAGACGAGAAAATATTATTGGTTAGCTCAAATGAAACATATGGAGAATTTATAGCAAAAAATAAAGAAAGATTAGAAGGCAAATTCTATTTCAATTATCCAAGTGTTGCAATACAAAAAACACTTGTAATGAAAGACTTATTTTATAAGACATACCAAGATGCTTGTATAGATTTACCAAAAACAAGATATTTCTGTTGTGCAACAGATGAAGACATAGATCTAGATCTACAATTTCCAATAATTGTAAAACCAGCAAATGTTATAAAATTTAAACATATGAGTTTCTATGGAAAAAAGAAAATATATAGATTACATTCAAAAGAAGAACTAATGGAAGTAATAGGGTACTTTAAAGAAGGCGGATATGATGATATTCTTGTAATACAAGAATATATACCAGGAGATGATTCACACCTATTTGATGCAGTAGTATATTGTGATAAAAATTCAAAAGTAAAATTAGTATCATTTGCACAGATAGGACTTCAGGAACACGGACAATCTATGATAGGAAATGCAGCAGTACTTATAAATGGATATAGTCAATATGAAGGTGTAGACGAAATGATAGAAAAAATAAGAGAATTTATGGAAAGCATCCATTATCAAGGATTTGCTGAATTTGACATGAAATATGATGCGAGAGAAAAGAAATACAAAGTAATGGAAATCAATGCAAGACAAGGAAGATGTTCATACTATATAACACCATGTGGATACAACTTAATTGAAGTATTAGCAAAAGACTTAATATTTAACGAAAAAATGGAATTTGAAAAAGTAGACAAAGAACAATTATTATCATTTGTTCCAAAAACAGTTGTAGAAAAATATATAGTAAACGAAGAATATAAGAAAAAAGTATTATCATTATGGAAAAATAGAGTAAACCCAGTAGACTATAAAAAAGACAACACTATAAAAAGAAAAATGCTTATAAGAAAATTCTATAAGAATTATGAAATTGCATATGAGAATAATGTATGGGACTGGAACTAAAAAAATTTTCAAAATAAGCTTCGTACTACGTCGTTATTTCAAATGAAGGAATACAATTAGCGAAGCAAATTGCATACTGACGCTGTAAAAGGCAAAGCCTTAACAGCCTCAGCATCAACGTACATTAGTACGCCTCCGCTTTTTTGATTTGAAATGCCTAGTATTACTCGCTTCTTTTGAAAATTTAAAAATATTCTAGGTCGAAGAATGTGATTAAAATAAAAAAGGAGAAAAATATATGTGTGGTTTTTGTGGATTTGAAGATAAAACAGGAAAAGAAGAAAAAGAAAAAATAATAGAAAAAATGGCAGATAGAATAATACATAGAGGTCCAGATAGCGCTGGATACTTTACAGATGAAAAAGTAGCTATTGGATTTAGAAGACTTGCAATAATAGATTTAGCAGGAGGAGATCAACCAATATATAATGAAGACAAGACAATCTGCGTATTTTTCAATGGAGAAATATATAACTACCAAGAAATAAGAAAAGAATTAATAGAAAAAAAACATGTATTTACAACAAATACAGATACAGAAATACTAGTACATGGATATGAAGAATATGGAACAGACTTATTTCCTAAACTAAGAGGAATGTTTGCATTTATTATATATGACATGAAAAAAGATATGTTAATAGGTGTAAGAGACCATTTCGGAATAAAACCATTCTATTATTATAAAGATGATAACACATTTATGTTTGGTTCAGAAATCAAATCATTTTTAGAGCATCCTAACTTCAAAAAAGAGCTAAATAAAGATGTACTAAAACTATATTTATGTTATGGCGCAAATCATATGGAACAATGCTTCTTTAAAAATACATATAAATTAAGACCAGGTTGTTATTTCACTTATAAAGATGGAGAACTAACAATAAGCAGATACCATAAGCTAATATATGATAAAAAAGAAGACACATATGAGAACTATCAAAAATTAATAAAAGAAACACTAGAAAAATCTATTGAATGTCATCAAATAAGCGATGTTGAAATTGGTTCTTATTTAAGTGGAGGAGTTGACTCATCATATGTAGTTGCATCAGCAAAGCCAGATAAAACATTTACAGTTGGATTTGATGATGAAGGATTTTCAGAAGTAGATTATGCAGAAGATTTGTCAAGAATATTTGATGTAAAGAACTATTCAAAACTAATATCAGGAGATGAATTCTTTGAAAAATTTTCAACAGTACAGTATCATTGTGACGAACCTAGTGCAAATGTATCAACAGTACCATTATACTTCTTAAGCAAATTAGCTAGAGAACAAGTAAAAGTAGTTTTATCAGGAGAAGGTGCAGATGAAATGTTTGGAGGTTACAACGAATATAATGTAAGCAAAACAGAGCAAAGATATTTAAAACTACCATTATTTATAAGAAAAGTACTATCATGTATAGCAAGACCAATGCCACATTTTCCAGGAAAAAATACAATAATAAAATATGGAGAAAATCTAGAAAATAGATATTATAACAAAACAGAAATGTTTGGTGCAAAAGAAGCAAATAAAATATTAACAGAAAAGTATCAAAATAACAAAACGCCATTTGACTTATGTAGAAATTATTATGATGAAGTAAAAGATATAAAAGATGATATATTAAAGAAAATGTATATAGATGTAAACTTCTGGTTACCAAATGATATATTATTAAAAGCAGACAAAATGAGTATGGCAAACTCAGTAGAACTAAGAGTTCCAATATTAGATGTAGAAGTATGGAAAGTATCAAAAAAACTACCAACTAAATACATGGTAAGAAACGGACAAACTAAAGAAATATTTAGAGGAATAGCTAGAGAAAAATTACCAGAAGAATGGTCAAAGAGAAGAAAATTAGGCTTCCCTGTTCCATTTGGAAAATGGGTAAGAGAAGATAAATATTACCAAAAAATAAAAGAAACATTTAATAGTGAATATGCAAAAGAATTTTTTGACATAGAATATATAAATAAATTATTAGACAAACAACATGAAGGAAAAGCATTTAATGGTAAAAAGATATATGTAATATATACATTTTTGATATGGTACAAAAGATTTTTTATTGACGAAATTTAAAAAATAATCAGCATATTGCGTCGTTATTTTAATAGAGGAATACAATTTGCAAAAGCACGCCTCTGGTATTTCTACTTTAAAATGCCTAGCACTATACTAATTCTTTTTTAAATTAAACAAATGTCAACAAAAACAATTTAGGGAGGTATAAAAGTTATGCCAAGATTGGTATTGATAGACGGAAATAGCATATTAAATAGAGCGTTTTATGGGATAATGGGAACAAACATGCTAAAAACAGAAGACGGAACATATACAAATGCGGTATATGGATTTTTAGCAATAATGTTTAAAATTTTAGATAATTTAGAACCAGAATATTTGGCAGTAGCATTTGACCTAAAAGCTCCAACATTTAGACACAAGATGTATAGTGAATATAAAGGAACAAGAAAAGGAATGCCAGACGAACTTGCAGCGCAAATGCCAATCATAAAAGAAGTATTAACTGCAATGAATATAAAGATAATAGAAAAAGAAGGATATGAAGCGGATGATATTCTAGGAACACTTGCAACAAAAGCTCGGAGGAAAAGGATATGATGTAACTATACTATCAGGAGATAGAGATACATTCCAACTAGCAACAGACAATATAACAATAAGAATACCAAGAACAAAAATGGGGAAAACAGAAGTAGATGATTATAATAAAGAAAAAATAATAGAACAATATGGAATAGAACCAAGAGCATTAATAGAAGTAAAAGGATTAATGGGAGATAAATCAGACAATATCCCGGGAATATCAGGAGTAGGTGAGAAAACAGCACTTCGGAATTATAAAAAAATATAAAACAATAGAAGAACTATACCAAGAATTGGAAAATGGAAAAGCAGAAGAAATAAAGGGAAAACTTAGAGAAAAGTTGATTGATGGAAAAGAATCAGCAATTCTTTCCAAAGAACTTGGAACAATAAATACTAAAAGCCCAATAGAAGCGGAAATAGAAGAATTAAAACGTAATGAATGGGATAAAGAAAAAGTATTTGAAATATTTACAAAACTTAGATTTAATAAATATATAGATAGATTTTCATTAAGAAATGAAAGTAATGAAATAAATCCATTTGATGAAATAGAAATAAAAACAAATTTAAATGATAAAGAATTAGAAAAAGTAATAAACAAAATAAAAGAAAACAAAAAAATGGTATATTACTTAGATACTCAAGAAGAAAATAGAGAGAGTTCATACCAAATAATAAAAAGAAAAATATGTAGTATATCTATTATAATAGAGAATAAAGTCTACTATATAGATGATATAAATATAATAAAAAATAAATTAAAAGAAATTTTTGAAAATAAAGAAATAGCAAAAGTAGGAGATAAACTAAAACAAGACTATATATTATTAAAACAGAATGGGATAGAACTTAATGGGTTTGAATATGACACAGAAATTGCAGGATATATTTTAGACTCAACAAAAAATAAATATGATATAGAAACATTGAGTGTAAGATATTTGAATCTAGAAATCTCAAGATATATCAAAAAAGAAGAAAAGCAAGAACAGTTAGACTTATTTAGTATGACAGAAGAAAGTAGTAGTTCACTTGACAAAGAAAAAAGTGTTTTATATGCATATTGTATAAATAAACTATATCCAGTTACAATGAAATTAATAGAGGAACAAGGAGAACTAGAACTATTTAAAAATATAGAAATGCCAACATCAAGAGTACTTGCAAAAATGCAATATAATGGAATTTATGTAGATAAAGAAGAATTAACAGAATATGGAAGAAAACTAAAATCAGAGATAGAAGAAAAAACCCAAAAGATATATAATCTTTGTAGTCAGGAATTTAATATAAATTCAACAAAACAATTAGGAAAAATATTGTTTGAAGATTTAGGACTTCCAGTACAAAAAAAGAAAAAGAGTGGATATTCAACAGATGTAGAAGTATTAGAAAAGCTAAGAGAAGAACATCCAGTAATTAACGAAATATTAGACTATAGACAACTTATGAAATTAAATTCTACATATGTAGAAGGAATGATGCCATATATAAATAATGGAACAAGCAGAATACACTCATTTTTCCATCAAACAGTAACAGCAACACGGAAGAATAAGCAGTACAGAACCAAACCTACAAAATATACCAACAAGATTTGAATTAGGAAAACAATTAAGAAAAGTATTTAAACCAGAAGCAGGAAATATATTTGTAGATGCAGACTATTCACAAGTAGAACTTAGAGTGTTTGCACATATATCACAAGATAAAACAATGATAAAAGCATTTAAAGAAGGAGTAGATATACATAAAGAAGTTGCATCAAAAGTATTTAACAAAAAACTAGAAGAAGTAACACATGAAGAAAGAGGAAAAGCAAAAGCAGTAAATTTTGGAATAGTATATGGAATAAGTGATTTTGGACTTGGAGAACAAATTAAAGTACCAAGAAAAATTGCTAAAGAATATATTGAAGAATATCTGAAAAAATATAGTGGAATAAAAAACTATATGGAAAATATAGATATTGAAGCAAAAGAAAAAGGATATGTAACAACAATATTTGGAAGAAGAAGAAATATACCAGAACTTAAATCTGCAAATTTTATGGTAAGACAATTTGGAAGTAGAGCAGCTTTAAACATGCCTATTCAAGGAACAGCAGCAGATATAATGAAACTTGCAATGATAGAAGTAGAAAAACAAATAGAAGAAAGAAAATTGAAGACAAAATTATTGTTACAAATACATGATGAACTTTTATTAGAAGTACCTGAAGGAGAAACAGAAGAAGTAAAGGAAATGCTTAAAAACTCCATGGAAAAAGTAGTGGAATTATCAGTACCACTTATTGCAGAAGTGAGTACGGCAACAGATTGGTATGGCTGCAAGTAAATTTTCAAAATAAGCGTCGTACTACTTCGTTATTTTAAAGATAAAAATGCTCAACGTACACTCGTACGCCTCCGATTTTTTACTTTAAAATGCCTAGTATGACTTGCTTATTTTGAAAATTTTAATAAACGAAAGGATGAAAATTGAAAAAGCGAAAAATTTTAATAACCATATTTATTGTAATTTTACTAATTATATGTGTATATGAGATATACCATATAATTTTAAGAAGACTTTATCCAATGGCATATTCGGAATATGTAGAAAAATACTCAGCAGAATATGGAATAGATGAAAAATGGATATATGCTTTAATAAAAGCAGAGAGTAATTTTAATACAGATAGTGTATCCCAAAGTGGAGCTATTCGGAATGATGCAGCTTATGGAAGAAACAGCTATAGAAGTGGCAGATGATATTGGAATAAAAAATATAAATCTAAAAGACCCAGAATGTAATATAATGATTGGAACAAGATATTTTGTAAATTTGTTAAAATATTATAAGAATAATTATTATTTAGCAATTACAGCATATAATGCAGGAATTGGAACAGTACAAAAATGGATAGACAATGGAACAATAGAAAAAGATGGATCAGATATAGAAAATATACCATATAAAGAAACCAATAATTATATAAGGAAAGTCCTAAAAAACTATAGGATATATGAAGAATTGTATGCTAAATAAAGGAGGATTAGAAAAAGTGGAATTAGAAAAAGTAGCAGAAGAACTAAAAAGGATATTATCAGAAAAAAGATATATACACTCATTAGGTACAATGAAAAAAGCAAAAGAACTAGCAGCAGTGTATGGAGAAGATGAAGAAAAGGCAGCATTTGCAGGATTAATACATGATATTGCAAAAGAAATGAGTAAAGAAAAAATATTAGAATATGCAAAAAATCATAATATAAAAATGGATCAAATAGAAGAAAAGCAACTAGGATTAATGCATGCAAAACTAGGAGCAAGTATTGCAAAAGAAAAATACAATGTAGATGAAGAAATACAAAATGCAATACTTTACCATACAACAGGAAATATAAGAATGAATAGATTTGCTAAAATTATATATTTAGCAGATAAATTAGAAGAAAATAGAAATTATCCAGGAATAGAAGAATTAAGGGAACTTGCAAAAATAGATATAGATAATGCAATGATTATTACAATAGATTTTGTTCTAGAAAAATCTATAAAGCTAAAAAGATTAATACATCCAAATGCAATAGAATTAAGAAATTATATTTTAAGGTAAAAATAAAAAAAGGTGGCTTCGCTAAATGTGCATTGTGCTTTACAAATATACACAGCCAAAGCTAACTTAACCTTGTTACTTCGGAAATATACTAACTCTGTTAGTAATTTCCTATTCAATAAAAAATGCTGGGGCCATAAAGGCCCTTCAGCTTTAGGATTTTTTGTTGAGCGCCTTTAAAAGCTTCGAGTTTAATTCATATGGAAGGTTAGTACGAAGACATACTCTATTATTAAGAAAGATAATCTTTTTGATGTGATAATTACTTCCAAATGAACACAAAATCTCTGAAATAAAAGTACGTGTAGAATCACTTAGTGGTTCCTCATCCACATAGATAGTACATGTGTCACTTGTACTGCAGAGTATACGCGAAACATTACCATATGGATTGCTCATTATTCCATCTCCCAAAACAAATTCAAAAGCCCTTATTGAGACTTTCATAAACAATTATAGCATAATAGAAAGAAATATACAATATATAAAAAAATTTTCATGAAAGTATTGACTTTAACCAAAAATTGTAATAAAATATTTTAGTATTATGAGAAAATATATAAACAATATAAGTTTTTTCCCGGTAAACCAATATTGTTTAAATATTTAAGATAGAAAAGAAAATCAGAATGGAGGAATTTAATTACCATGAATAATACTACTTATAGTATAAAAAAAGATGAAATAGTTAGAAAATGGTATATAATTGATGCTGAAGGTAAACCTTTAGGAAGAGTAGCAACAGAAGCAGCTAAATTATTAAGAGGAAAACATAAACCAACATTTACACCAAATATGGACGTTGGAGATCATGTTATAGTAATTAATTGTAGTAAGGCCATTTTAACAGGAAATAAATTAAATCAAAAAATTTATAGACATCATTCAGGATATATTGGAGGAATGAGAGAAATATCAGCTAAAGATATGATGGAAAAGAACCCAGAAAAAGCAATGATGTTAGCAATAAAAGGAATGATACCACATAATAGCCTTGGAAGACAATCTATTAAAAAGCTAAGAGTATATGCTGGAGCAGAACACGAAAATGCAGCTCAAAAACCAGAAGTATGGGAATTTTAAAGGAGGAAAAATAAATGCCTAAAGCAAGTTCAGAAAAAATAATGTTTTATGGTACAGGAAGAAGAAAAAGCTCAATAGCTAGAGTTAGACTAGTACCAGGTACAGGAAAAATAACTATCAATTCTAAAGATATAGATGAATACTTAGACTTAGAAACATTAAAAGTAATAGTAAGACAACCATTAGTTGCAACAGATACACTAAATAAATATGATGTTATCTGTAAAGTAACAGGTGGAGGATTTTCAGGTCAAGCAGGAGCTATACGTCATGGAGTAGCTAGAGCATTAAATGAAGCAAATAGTGAATATAGACCAATATTAAAATCAAAAGGATTTTTGACAAGAGACTCAAGAACAAAAGAGAGAAAGAAATATGGTCTTAAAAAAGCTAGAAAAGCACCACAATTCAGTAAGAGATAAAAAGAGTTTTATACGAAAAGAACAAACCTCAGAAGTTTCAAGACTTTTGAGGTTTGTTGCTATTTATTAGTATTTTGATACAAGCAGCGGCGTCCCCAATAAAGGGAACGCCGCTGCTGTGCTTATAAATTATTCGTACTTAAAAAGGTTTGCCACCCATGTTCATAGTAGCACACACATAGGCGTATGCAGGGACGAAAGAAGGAACGATATCCACAGGTCCCAAATTTGCCTTGAGCTGTTCCCTAAAAACCTGAGGAACTCTGGTGCGGACATGCTGACGATTTACATAGGCGCTGGCATGAGGGAATCCCTGCTCACTGCTGGTAGTGTGAATACTGGGGAAGAAATCAGAGGTCGGAATCAGCTTGCTACCAGAAGTAGCAGATTCCTCATCAATAACATCTTCGGCAGTTTCCTTGCTGGACGCAGAAGTAACATCTTTAACCAGCTCATAAGCTGCCGCACAGGCGGTGCAGCTCATCAAAGGCAAAAGGATGCTGTGGTTGCGCTTAAACTCGGGATGAACCAAAGAACGCATATAGTCCAGGAAGGACTGGCCAGGAAGTTTCTTCTCGTTAGCTTCAAGATAGTTGCAGATGAGCTGAAGAAGCTTTTTGGCAGTCTTCTTGGAAATTCCAGGCATTGCGGACATAAGCAGATCCAGCTCATACAGACGCTCTGCATGAACTTTGGAAATCTTAGAGCGCGGATAGTTGCGCTTGTGGCATTTTGCCGGCCGTTCGGAAAAGCGAATCCCAGTGAGCTTCAGCTCGTAGTCATCAGACGTGATGTCGAAATAACCAAAAAGGTCATAACCAGGCTGAATGAGGTAGGTACGCGAAGGACCGTGAGGCTTAACAACAACTTCGTTGCCGCTGCTGTTGATGAAGAGACGGGCGATGGCGATACACTGAGGCTGCAGAAAACGCCCACGCTTATAGGGAAGACGCTTGAGGCTGGTGGTGTTTTCGCACTTCTGCGAGGAAACTTTAAAAAGCTTCTCGCTGCGCTGGCTGGCTTTGGCCGAAGCATTTCTGCGAATGGCTGCCGAAGTGTCTTTGCAGAGATATCCCTTGCTGGAAGTGCAATCAGAACAGTCCACGAGAGTGCTGCGGCAGTACTCGAGGTACCCCAAGTACTCTTCGTGGGTTCTGATGAATTCCACAGGAAATTCATCAGAAAGAAAGCTATAGGAGTGAAATGCTTCGCGGCCATAATATGCCGTAAGAGTTTCCAGGTAGCTTTCATAGCTGCTGAACAGCCGAACGAGGTCCATGTCGGGCTTGCGAAGGAAGTCGACAGAGTAGGTGACCGTAGGAGTGGTACTGGGGTGATAAGAAACCCAGTCGCTCTGCCAAACAGCCAGAAACTCCAAATAGTCCTCGTAGCTGCCAAACAGCTTCATAGTGGCTGCATCAGCCTTGTACTGGGGACTGCCGATTTCCACTCGGGGAGTCTCTACAAACCGTTTCTTTTTGTTCATGGGAAATCCTCCTAAAAAAGAATAATTTATATAAAGGCAGAAAGAATCTACCCTCATATACAATGAAATCTGACTATATCAGATTGAGATATTATTATATCATATAATAGTAATGTAGTCAACATAAAATGAAACATGAAAATTTATAGCAAATTATCAAGGCTAGTGACATATAGATTGACATATAAAATAATATTAATATATAATTAAGTAAATAATATAGTTATGAGACGGAATTACTAAAAGAAAGGTATGTAGAAAATGTTAGAAGAAATAGAAAAGTTACCTAAAGTAGAGTTACATGTACACTTAGATGGTTCGGTATCAAAGGAAATAGCAAGTAAGATATCTGGTATATCAGAAAAAGAAGTTATATCAAGAATGACTGCAAAAGATAAATGTGAGAACCTAAGTGAATATTTAACAAAATTCGATTTTCCAATTAGCCTTATGCAAACAAAACAAAATCTTTATGAAATTGCAAAAAATTTAGCTAAATACCTAGAAAAACAATCAGTAATCTATGCTGAAATTCGTTTTGCCCCTATGTTTCATACCAAAGAAGGACTAAATTATGATGAAATCATACAAGCAGTATTATCAGGACTTAGAGAAAATTCCAGAATTAAAACAAATTTGATTTTATGTATGATGAGAGGAATGCCAAAAGAACTTAATTTAAAAACAATAGATATAGCAAAAAAATACTTAAATAATGGTGTATGCGCTTTGGACTTAGCAGGAGCAGAAGATAAATTTCCATTAAAAGAATATTTAGAACTATTTAAAATAGCCAAAGAAAAAAATATACCATTTACAATACATGCAGGAGAAAATGGAACTGCAAGTGAAGTAAAAAAAGCAATAGAAATTGGAGCAAAAAGGATCGGACATGGAATACATTCTATTGAAAGTAAAGAAGTGTTAGAATTAATTGAAGAAAAAGACATTTTACTAGAAATATGCCCAACAAGTAATGTACAGACAAATGCAGTTACATCATATAAAGAACACCCAATATATCAACTTTATAAAAAAGGAATACCAGTTAGTATAAACACAGATAATATTACTGTATCAAATGTAACAATCAGTGAAGAATATCAAAAATTGAAAAACACTTTTAATTTTAAAATAGAAGATTATAAAAAAATGAATGAAAATGCTATAAAACATGCATTTATAGATGAAGAAACAAAAAAGGAACTGCTAAAGAATTTATAAAAAATCACTTTTATATCAGAGGTAGTGAAAAGATAAAAAAGTAGCAATTAGTAGGAGATGTTGTAAAAATGTTATCAAGAAATGATTATATAAGAAAAAGCTTCCAAGAAATAATAGAAGCAAAGAATAACAAGAATATTAGTGTGTTTATAGGAGCAGGTATTTCAAAGTTATCTGGAAGTTTAACATGGACTGAATTAATAGACGAGATGTTAGATGATTTGGGGATAATAAAAATAGAAGATAAAGAAGCATTTAAGAAAAATTATACATCAATGGCAATTGCTCAAATGTATGAAGGAAAATTTGGAACAAACACTTATGAAAAATTCATTAATGACAAACTAGGAATTAAACTTACTGAGAATGAGTTTTTGAAAAAAATAATAAAAGAATTAAAACCACAAAATTTTATAACAACAAATTATGATGAAGTAATAGAAAATGAATTAACTGATTTGGGGAGAATAAATAATTATAATATAATAAAAGAAGACAGGGACTTCTCAAAAAGCAAAGTAAATAAAAAGATAGTAAAAATGCATGGAAGCTTAGACAAAAATAATATGGTTTTAAAAGAGACAGACTATCTAGAATATAGTGAAAATT
Source organism: uncultured Clostridium sp. (assembly GCA_947572545.1). Classification (GTDB taxonomy): domain Bacteria; phylum Bacillota; class Clostridia; order TANB77; family CAG-508; genus JAAWPK01. The sequence continues at coordinate 16,450 of CANPCK010000017.1, forward strand.
TTAAATTAATAGAGACTACTGTAAAAAGTATAATTGCAGGAAACAAGGTTATCTTTTTTGGATATAGTTTGCAAGATAATAATGTAAAACAAATAATAAACTGGATAAAAAACTTAACAAAAGATAGTACTAATATGCCAATATTATTTTTAGTGAATAGACCAGAAACAAGAAAAGATGAAGAGACTGGAGAATTGATATTAGAGTTTAATCAATTATCAGATGATGAAATTAAATACTATAAGAAAATAGGAGTTGACGTAATCCAATTTCATGAACTAGAAGAAGTATTTAGCAAAGAGATATATATTGAAAAAATAAAAAGTAGTCAAAATTTTGAGTATGCATATATGACATTTTTTGAATATTTAAACTATGTAGAAAAAGTAAGATATATGACTGCACATGAGAAAATAAAATCATTGTATGATGAATTAATTGAAATAGATAAAGACAAATATATTAGGCTAGAAGATTGTATAGAGATATTTAAAAAATATGGATTTATTATGTTCCAAAGAATAATAAAAATTGACAATACAGAATTAATAACAACAATAAAAGATTACATGAAAAAAGACGACAATAGCAATGAAAAAAATATGATGAAATTCATAACTAAATTTATTTATGAGAGAGCTGGAAGATTTAAAGACAAAGAAATATCAAATTTAATTAGCAAAGTTTATAATATAGAAAACGGCATAAGATATGGAAATAATCATATAGAAATTTTAGCATGTGAAGAGCAAGAAGAAAATCAGATCAGAGAATATTTGAGAAAAGCATATTGCAATTTTTATAATGGTAATATTGAAGATGCAATGGATTTATATAAAGAAATTATGAAGATATCAAGGAATAGAAATGACATCTTTTTCTATGTGATAGCTGTTGTAAATGAATATGTGTGCAAAAAAGCAACATATAGAGATACAAATCCAAAAGAATTGTATGAGATACTAGAAAATCTACCAGAAGAATTTAGAAATAAGTATGGATTTATAAATGAATTAATAAATTTTAAAATACAAAATAAACAAATTAAATATTATCAACATCTAACAAAATATTATAATGAAATGTATACAAATAAAAACATTAGTAGATTAGGAAATTCAGAATTTATAGAACTAATAGATTTATATAATTGTATAAAAGAAAATTACTTATTAATAGATGTGTTTAGTAATATTAGAAATATTTTTGTGACTTTTACAGAAGGAGAGATAGTAAGATATTTATACAAAAGTAAATATAAAATTACTGATAATGAAGGAGCACTTTTTGGGATTGAAAATTTTGACCAATCAAGTTATATAGAACAAGAAAAGCTTATTTGGGCATTAGAATACTGTGATTTAAGCTTTATTGAAGACAACTTTACTATATTTACAGATTATAAATTAGGCGATAAACAAAGTGAAGATGTTATAGTATATGCATTGGAATATTTAAAACATTTACTTGAGAAAAGGGAGAAAACCGAATATATAGTAGGAACAAGTGTGCAGTCTACTATTACTAAAGTAATATGCTTTTTACAAGCATTTAATATAAATGGAAAACATCTAAAAGAACTTTTAGAATTAACATTGAAAATTGAGTTACTGGAAGCAGAATTATTAAGCTATGTAATAAATATAATATACAAATTTAAAGAAAAAGAAGAAATAAACACATATATAAAAATAAAAGATATTTTTGAGGAGTTATGCTATAAAGCAATTAAGCTAGGATTATATAGGAAAGAAAAAAGAGTAACATTAATGGTTTTAGATTTTATAAAAAACAATGATATTACAATAGATAAAGTAAGATGCAGTGAAATATTTTCTTATTATAATATAGATAAAGAAAATTATGAATTATTTTTACAATTTTACAAATATTTATCTGAAGATTTAAAAGATGAAGTTTTAAAATATTGTAAAAAGATATTAGAAGAAAATCTTAATATGGGAATAATAAGTGGTATAGTTATGTATGGATTACCAATAGATGTATCAAAATATAATGAACTTATAGAAAAATATTTCGAAGATGACGAAAATTGGACTAATGTTCATAAAAGTAAAAATAGAGAAGTACATGATAATTCAAGAAATATGACAATGAAATATATAGAATATATGATGCGTAAATTAACGCAAAAACAGAAAGAAATAATAGTTTCTAAAGAAAGAATGTATGCATTCTATTTTGACTATAAGAAATTTAACTATAATGATTTTGAAGCAAGCTATTTATTAAGTGCAACTCCTAATTTCATATTAAAAGTAACAGAAGATGAAGAAAGAAAAAATAAAATTATAACAAAAATAGCATTAGCAATAAATGAAACAATAAATCAAAATGATATAAACAGGTATATGAAAATATTAAGAATGATTAACACAAGAGATAATAAATATTATTTTATATAAATTAAAATATGAAAGAGGGGATCTTTTAATTCAGGATACCCTCTTTTACACTATTGTTTTTTCATTTTTGGTTTTGCAATTAAAGATGCAATATATCCGGAAGAAAATTGCAGCAGCAATTCCACCTGCAGCAGCTTTAGTTCCTCCAGTAAAAGCACCAAGAAGACCATATTCATTAACACCCTTAATAGCACCCTTAGCCAAATTGTAACCAAAACCAGTAATAGGGACAGTAGCACCAGCTCCTGCAAAATCAACTATATATTTGTATATACCAAGACCACCTAAAATTGCACCAACGGTAACAAAAAGTACAAGAATTCTAGCAGATGTTATTTTAGTTTTATCAATTAGAATTTGACCAATAACACAAATCAAACCACCAACAATAAAACACCAGACATAATTCATGATGTCTAAACTATTAAAAAAATCCATTGTGAAACACCTCCTAAATCTCTATTGAAACTGCATGAGCAATACCAGGAATAGATTCGCCTTGTTGTGAAGAAGTAGAATTCATAAGCGCTCCAGTTGCCATAAGAAGAATTTTCTTATATTTTTTAGCTTTTAATTGATTAAATAAATAACCAGAAAAAACAGTACCACAACAAGCACAACCACTTCCACCAGAATGAGTATCTTGCTTTTCTTTATCAAAGATTAAAACACCACAATCATTATAATTTGGCTTTATATTATACCCATAAGTTTGCATCATTTCTATAACAATTTCTTTTCCAATATAACCTAAATCTCCAGTAATAATTGCATCATAGTAACTTGGATTTCTACCTGTATCTTTAAAATGAGTAAGTAGAGTATCAACAGCTGCAGGAGCCATAGCAGCTCCCATATTATTAGCATCTTTGATACCTTTATCAACAATTTTACCAGGAGTTGCCATAGTTACAAAAGGTCCAGTTCCAGAAGCAGAAATTATACCACTACCAGAACCTGTTACAGTCCACTGAGAAGTAGGTGGTCTTTGATTTCCAAGTTCTAGAGGAAATCTAAACTGTTTTTCAGCACTACAAAAATGGCTTGAAGCTGCAAAAAGAACATTATTTGCTGCACCAGCTTCTGTTAATATACTAGAAAGAATCATACCCTCAACAAAAGTTGAACAAGCACCAAATATTCCAAAGAAAGGAATATTAAGTTCACGAAGACCAAAGCTAGAAGAAATACATTGATTAAGTAAATCTCCTGCAAAACAATAGTCAATACTATCAGCTGGAAGACAAGATTTAGTTATAACTAAATTAACAGCTTGCTTTATAATTTTACTTTCAGCCTTTTCCCAAGTTTTTTCTCCCCAAAACTCATCTTCAAGAAGAGTATCAAAATATTTCGCAAGGGGACCTTGGGCCTCTTTGGGACCAACAATAGAAGCTGTTTCAAGAATTGTTGGTGGTTTATCAAATTTAATTGTTTGAGTTCCTAATTTTTGCATAAATTGAATCCTTTCTATATTTGATATAATCTTTCAAATTTAAACTAAAGTAATACTTTGAGTATTAAATATCAAATAAACAATTCCCACTAAAATAGAAGCAGAAATACCAAATACAAGTACAGGACCTGCAACAGTAAACATCTTAGCGCCTACACCCATGATATATCCTTCAGATTTATATTCCATTGCAGGAGAAACGATAGAATTAGAAAAACCAGTAATAGGTATAATAGAACCTGCACCTGCAAATTTTCCAATTCTATTAAAAAGATTTAATCCAGTTAAAAAAGCACTAAGACCAATCAATATAATAGAAGCAATAGAACCAGAAGCCTCTTCATCTAGACCCCTAAATTTACAAAAATCCAATATCACTTGACCAATAATACAAATTAGACCACCAACCCAAAAAGCGTTAAAACAGTTCTTTAGAATTGGAGAATTAGGAGACTTTTTATTTACATAGTCTTGATATTGCTGATTAGTTTCTATTTTATCCATAACTAAAATTAATCCTCTCTTTCTCTGTCAACATTAAATACTAGATCTAAATCAACATAGAATTCATTAAGTTTTTTACCAGAGATGCTGGCTCTTTGTTCGATAATTTTAACAGAAGTTAAATAATCGATAGTCTTAGAAGCCTCAGCTACAGCTTGAACAATAGCGTCTTTCCAAGATACATTTGAAGTACCAGTGATAAATAAATGTTTTTGAGTTGCCATTATAAAATCCTCCTTTCGGACATTCCTAAAATATGTTAACTATTATTAGCAAAATATAAAAATATATGCAAAAAATTTGGATGATTTTGGTGGCTCGCTTAAAAAAATAAAAAAGAAAGATGACTTTTAAGTCTATTCCCAATATCACCTTTTGACGAAAAAAATCATAAAATGAAATAGAAACCAAAATACATGAGGTGGAAAACTTGGAAATTAGAAAAGGCGATATTGTAGGAAGAATATCATATGGAAAAGATGTACTTTTCTATGTAGATAGAATAATAAAAATGAAAAAAACGGGGAAAGCATATGCTATTCTAAAAGGAGTAAAATACAGAATAGAAGCTGATGCACCCTTAGAAGATTTAGAAAAAATAGAAAGAGAACAAATAGAAACAGAAAAAAGAGGAATAGAAACAAAATTAAAAAAAAGATTAAATAAAGGGATATTTATAAAAGAAAAAAACAGAGAGTTAAACAATAAAGTAACTAATGCATTAATACTTCATTTAGACGGAGATAGAAAATACAGTCAGAAATCAGACAAATATTATAAAAAATTAGGTCTAAGAGCAGTTGTAAAAAATATTCCGGAAAATAGACAACCACAGGTAATAGGAAGCTTAGTCAGAAAATATAATCCAGATATAGTAATAATAACACGGGCATGATGGAATGATAAAAAATGGAACAAATTATAATGATATATATAATTATAGAAATTCAAAATATTTTATAAATTCAGTGATAGAAGCAAAAAGAGCTGCAAGAGGAGTGAAAGACATAGTTATATTTGCAGGGGCTTGTCAGAGCTTTTTTGAAGCTATAATGGAATCACGGGGCTAATTTTGCATCTTCACCTGCAAGAGTATTAATAGATTTTATGGATCCATTAGTAGTTGCAGAAAAAATAGCAGTTACTGACAAAAATAGAATAGTAACAGTCAGAGATATATCAGAAGAACTTCGGAGATGGAGGTAAAAGAGTTGGTGGTCGCTTTGCAAGAGGAAAAAAGGAAAGAAATTACGTGTAACAAAACAGAAATATAAATGTAATATAAATGTAACAAACAAAAATAAAGAACCTAAAAGGGCTGAAAATAAAAGAATGTAGCGTTTTACAGAAAAAAACTTTTTTTGACAATTTATTCTATAAATGTTATAATTTGAACATCTTGAAAGATTGGGTGGTCAAATGATTTACAGAAATGATATAACAAACTTAAGAGGAGATATCGAAGAAAAAGTAGGACAAAAGATAATAGTAAGAGGAACACTTGGAAGAAGTAAAATTTTTGAAAAGGAAGCTACATTACAAAAGGCATACCCAAATTTATTTGTTGTAAAATACAATGAAGAAGAAGGGAATGCAACTTATAGTTATACAGATGTATTAACTAGAACTATTGATTTGCAGATATTTGATGGAGAAAACTATTCATCAATAGTTCCACCAAGACCTGAAGATCCAAGAAGACTAAGACAAGAAACAGAAGAATTAGAAGAAACAGAAGAAAATTTGTATTAATATAGAAAATCAAATCCTATAAATTCTAAAAGGTAAAACTTCAAGAATTTGTAGGATTTATTAAATATTAGATATTAATAATTATTTTTGTACAGCTGAGAAAATTAAATATCTATACTCTAAAAAAATAGGCTATATGTAAATAGTCTTAAAAAATTCCTAAGAAATTAGGAATTTTTTTCAGACTGTTGACAAAGTAAAATTTGTTGACAGTCTTTTCTTTTTAGAAAAAA
>CANPCK010000018.1 GCA_947572545.1 uncultured Clostridium sp.
CAGTATACAGCACAAGTGTTAGAATATATTATCCAACAAGTACAAGTGCAGCAAGTAACTATACAAGATATAGAAACGAAATGTTTACAAGTACAACATCAATGGTAGACTATTTAGGAACAAGTAGTACATCAACAACAGACTTTAGCTTTAGCTCAAGTGTAAGTGGATATACATTATATGGATTTGCAACAACAACAAGTACAAACACAAGAACATACTCAAGTGTTGCAGGACTATCAGCATCAAGCACAACAACAGCATATGCAATACTATATAAATCAGAATCAGTTACAGTTACATTTTATTATAATAGTAATAAAACAGCAGGTTCTTTTACAAAAGCTAGCACAACTGGAACAGGTACAAAGACAACATATTTAAGATGTAAAAGTACAACTGTAGCAGACACAAATACACAACATGGTAACATACCTACCCCAAGTATAGTGTCGAATAGTGTTGGTAAGTATAATTCGCCTTTTTTTGGTATGACATGCATTAATCTGCTTAATATTTCTGCTGAAGGTATGACGGCCAATACAATGGTTGATACTTGGAATACAAGTTATACTTCTCCTATGACATTTCACTATCCAATATCAGAAACATCAGGAAGTGAAAGAACTGTTTATTTAAGAGAAATAGTTAGTAGCAATCGGAATTTCAAGTAGAATAGATGAGTCTAAAGGAGATCAACATTATTTAGAGGTACCTAGAATAAGTCCATATACAGAAAAAGTAGGAGTTGGAACATGGGATTCGGGGACCAAATCATGGAGACCTTTACCAGAAGGACTGATAATAAATGGTGTTCTACAAAAAGACTTATGGTATTTTCGGAGTAGGAACAAAAGATGGAGAGAAAGTAGCTATTATGATTTGTCCTATGTTCCCAGGTGTAGCGGTAGGATCTGCTATGGATACAATAGATACAAACTATCCAACCAGATGGTAAAGAATTAAAAAGGACAGTTCTAAACAAGTCAAAATAGATATAACCAAGCAACTACTTAAGAAAATTAACCTTAAGTAGTTGCTTGAATTTTATAAACTCACTTGTTAATTAAACTAAACTACGATATAATAATAACTGGGCAAGGTTGTAAAGCTTGCGCTTCGCGCTGTGTGAATATTGACAGTACCAATGCGAATTTCCGCGTGTTCTATGTGAACAGCGGTAACGTGAACGCCAACAACTTGTATAACTCGGGCGGCGGCACGAACAACTGGAGTTATGCGGTGCGCCCCGTAGATTCTGCAAAACTTAGGTTATATAACTAATGGTTATATAAGAAAAATGCAGAAACAAACTATTGTCCTTTAGTAAAAGCTATAAAGTAAAAATAGATAAATACAGTTGTAAGTAGATGAACTCGAAAATGGTTGTATTTTAGAACTGTTTTTAAGATAGTATGAAAAATAAAGTACTATCTTTTTTGTTGAAATATCTAATTTGAACAAGCCATAAAATACAAACATTTTACCTATTGCCAAATGAAAGAAAATATTGTATAATAAAATCTACTATACATAATATTACAGAACTGTTAAGTTTCTATTACAATTCTGTAAATACTATTGACTTATAAAATAAATCTAATAAAATATAAAGTGAAATATAGAGGCGAATAGTTTTGAGAATAATAAGTGGAATAGCAAGAGGCACAAAACTGGAAACACTAGAAGGAAATGATACAAGACCAACATTGGATAGAGTAAAAGAACCTTTATTTAGTATAATACAAAGTTATATATATGATGCAAAAGTATTAGACTTATTTTCTGGTTCAGGAGCATTAGCATTAGAGAGTATAAGTAGAGGTGCGAAAGAAGCTGTGGCTTGTGATAATTCAAGAAGAGCTATAGAAATAATAAGACAAAATGTTAAAAAAACTCATTTAGAAAATAAACTAAAAATTATTAATAAAGATTATAAAAAATGTTTAGAAGAATTATATAACAATAAATTTGATATAATCTTCCTAGATCCACCATATAAGACAGATTTTGGAATAGAAGCAACAAAAATTATTATGGAGAAAGAACTACTTTCAAAGGAAGGTATTATAGTTTTTGAGACAGATAGGAAAGAAGATATTGAAAAATTGGAACAATATGCAAGTGTTAGAGATTTAAGAAAATACGGAAGAGTAACTCTTATATTCTTAAATCGAAAGGAGTAGACAATCTATGGAGATATTTACATTACTAGAAACTTTAGAAGAAATAATAGAAAACAGTAAAACAGTACCTTTTACAAGTAAAGGGATGGTTGATAAAGAAGAAATTTTAGATTTAATAAAAGAAATAAGAATAAAACTTCCAGAAGAATTAAAACAAGCTAAGTGGGTAAAAGAAGAAAGAACGAGGATATTAATAGAAGCACAAAAAGAAGCAGATGATATTGTAAAAGAGGCAGAAAACAGAATAATAGCAATGATAGACGAACATGAAATAACTAGAAAAGCTTATGCTCAAAAGGCAGAAATAATAGAAACGGCAAACGAAATGGCAAGAGAAATTTCAAATGGAACAAAAGAGCATGCAGATGCATTATTAGGCAAAATAGAAAATGTATTAGAAGAAACACTAAAAACAATACAAAATAATAGAAGAGAGTTATCATAAGATTAAATAAGAAAATTGGACGTTAGCGAAATCAAAGATTTCGACGTCTACATGTGCAAAATCGCTTCGCGATTATTGCACTGCCCAAGGTAAATTAACCTTGTTGAATAGGAATTCTAATGATTTTTCCTATTCAATAAAATGAGGCAGGACCATTTTTGCAACTTGCGTTGTGAAAATGGTCCTGCCTTTTACGTGTGGATTACAATACAAATGCGGAAAGATACATATGCAGAGCTAAGATAGCAACTACAAAAAATACGAAAGCCCAAACAAAATAAAAGCAGTATCCTTTGCATACATCCATGATATGCCGCATGAAATGTTCAGATTTGCAAGGAATATCTGACTTCAATATTGATTCAGCTTCTTTGTAATGCTTCCGCTGCACAAAGCCAATTGTAAGGAAAATCCCAAATAAAGTGAACAATAGGATAATCAATACAACAGATTGAAAAACCACACAAACACCTCCTTTGTATTCACTCCAGAGGCTTGCACCTCTGGAAGAAAATTACTTCACTTAGAAGTGCAACAACAATATGTTACATAAATATTATACTATAATTCCCATAAAAAAGCAAACAAAAAATCATATTTTGCTTGTAATTTAAGCAAGATTAATATATAATACTTCCTATATTGTAAATATTTTCTAAGGAGATTAGTTATGGGAAAATTGAAAGTAGAACCAAGGACATTACCAGGATTTATGGAATTATTACCAAATGATCAAATACGATTTAATGAAATAAAAGAAAAGATACAAAAATCTTATGAAAAATTTGGCTTTTTGCCATTAGATACACCAATAATTGAAAACTCAGAAGTTTTACTTGCAAAAGCAGGAGGAGAGACAGAAAAGCAAATATATAGATTTAATAAAGGAGATAATGACTTATCTCTTAGATTTGATTTAACTGTTCCACTTGCAAAATATGTGTCAGAATATTATGGAGAACTTAGTTTTCCATTTAAGAGATATCAAATAGGAAAAGTGTATAGGGGAGAGAAAGCTCAAGCAGGTCGATTTAGAGAATTTTATCAATGTGATATAGATATAATTGGAGATGGAAGCTTAAGTATAATGCATGATGCAGAAATTCCAAGTGTGATCTATACAACATTCAAAAATTTAGGATTTGAAGAATTTACAATATGCATAAATAACAGAAAAATATTAAATGGAATGTTTGAATACTTAAATTTAAGTGAAAAATCAACAGATATATTAAGAATAATAGATAAAATAGAAAAAATAGGAAAAGACGAAGTAATAAAAGAACTAAAAAATATAGAAATTAATCAAAATGAAATAGATGTTATAATGAAATTTTTAGAAATTAAAGGAACATCAGATGAAAAGATAGAAAGTTTAAAAAAGTTGGGAATAGATACAGAAGTTTTTAACCAAGGTGTAAATGAATTAGAAATAGTTATAAAACAAATAAGAGTATGCAAAGTTCCAGAAAAAAATTTCAGAGTAGATTTAAGTATAGCAAGAGGGCTAGATTATTATACAGGAACAGTATATGAAACATTTCTAGATAATTATAAAAAACTTGGAAGTGTATGTTCAGGAGGAAGATATGAAAATTTAGCAGAATACTATACAGATAAAAAACTTCCAGGAGTAGGTATATCTATTGGACTTTCAAGATTTTTCTATCAAATAGATAAAGAAAATATATTAGAAAATAAAAATAAATCAATTTCCAAAGTATTAGTAGTGTCAATGGATAATGAGGGAATAGGTTATGCATTAGATGTAGGGGCAAACTTAAGAAATTCTAATATAAATACAGAAGTATTTTTAGAAGATAAAAAACTAAAAGCAAAATTCAAATATGCAGACAAATTGCATATACCATATGTTATAGTAATTGGAGAGGAAGAAAAAAATAATAATACAATAACATTAAAAAATATGGAAACAGGAGAACAAAAAACAATTACTATACAAGAGGCTATTAATGAGATTTCTTAAATAGAAAAGAGGAGGAAGAATTAATTGAAAGAGAAGATTGAAAAGATACAAAAAGAAGCTAAAGAGCTTTTAGAAAAAATAGAAAATTTGCAATCTTTAAATGAAATAAAGATAAAATACTTAGGAAAGAAAAGTGAACTTTCAAATCTTTTAAAGGAAATGGCAAATCTTTCAAAAGAAGAAAGACCAGTAATAGGAGCTTTAGCTAACAAAGTAAGAAAAGAAATAGAAGAAAGAATATTAGAAAAAGAAAATATACTATCAAAAAAGGAATTAGATGAAAAATTACAAAAAGAGAGTATAGATGTAACACTTCCAAGTACAAAAATGAAAAGGGGATCAAAGCATCCTGTAAACAGAGTGATAGAAGAAATAGAAGATTTATTTGTTTCAATGGGATATACAGTAGAAAGTGGACCAGAACTTGAAACAGATAGATTTTGTTTTGAACTTTTAAACTTACCACAAGGACACCCAGCAAGAGACATGCAAGATAGTTTCTATATAACAGACGAATATTTGCTAAGAACACAGACATCGGCAGTTCAAGCAAGAACAATGCTTGCAAATGAAGAAAAAACACCAATAAGAATGATTTGCCCAGGAAAAACATATAGAAGAGAAGATGATGCAACACACTCGCATCAATTTACACAAGCAGAGGGATTAGTAATAGACAAAAATATATCTTTAGCAGACTTAAAAGGAACACTTGAAATATTAGCAAAAAAGATAATAGGAGAAAATTCAAAATTAAGATTTAGACCAAGTTATTTCCCATTCACAGAACCTTCATATGAGGTAGATGTGTCATGCTTTAAATGTGGAGGAAAAGGATGTAATATTTGTAAACAAACAGGATGGATAGAAGTATTAGGATCTGGAATGGTACATCCAAATGTACTTAGAATGTGTGGATATGACCCAGAAAAATATTCAGGATTTGCATTTGGACTAGGACTAGAAAGAATAGCAATGTTTAAATATGGAATACCAGATATGAGATATTTATATGCAAATGATGTAAGGTTCTTGAGCCAATTTGATAGATAAATTATTATAAAAATCTATATCTTTTGTAAATAATTTTTATATCAAAATTTTTAATGTGCACAAGCATTCCTACAGATTTTTTCATTTAATAATAATTATTGCATGAATTAATAATCAAACTTATAGAGGAGAATTTATGTTTAATAAAAAGAAAAAAGGTAAAGTTTTAGAATTTTTAAAAGAAGAGCCACTAGGATATTGGGAAGAAAAATCATATATGACCGCAATTCCAATAGATGAAACAAGAAATATGTTAGAAAACATATTTGAAAAAATAAATAGCATAGAAGGAGTTCAAATAAAAGAAAAAGCTTTTTCCATTGAGCAAGGAGGAAAAGCTATTCTGATATATGATAAAGAAGAATATGAAATAGGATTTTACGTTTCAGATTTTACATTCCATCAAATGCTTTCTGTGCAATCATATTATTTTACGGAAAAAGAAATGGAAGAGTTAAAAAATGCAAAAAAAGCATTAACAGTTTTTATGGAATTTAATAAAGACTCACAAAAATCATATCATCTTCAATTAAAAATTATAACAAAAGTAATACCAGATTTGCTTGCAATTTTGGATGAAAGTGCAGAAAGACTAATATGCTCAAGATGGGCAAAAATGGCGGCAGAATCAAAAACTGTACCAGGACCAAATGATTTGTACCTAGTTCAAGCTGTTTCAGATGAACAAGGAGAAGTTTGGCTACATACACATGGACTTTGTAGATGCGGCGTTACAGAGCTTGAAATATTGCAATCTGATAAAGAAAATTATAATAATCATTATAATTTAATTACTACTTTTGCAAGTCGTTTGTTAGATAAGAAAGAAGAATTTATACCAAAAGAAAGTAGTGCATATATTGGGAGAATGTCTAATGACCAGCCTATTGTTGTGACATACTTATCATGGGTAGAAGGATTGAAGGAATATAAAAACCCCAAATTAGGAGGGGTACTTGATAGAAAAGAAGGACATAACAGTAAAACAGGAATTATCTTTATATACAAAAATGAATATGACGAAGAAAATAGAAAAGTTAGTAGAATAACTGAATATAATTCAACTTTAGGAGATAATCCAATATATTTCTTAAGTAATGAAGAAACAGCTAGAATGAAGAAACTTGCTATGGAAAGATTTGATTTTGTAAAAGAGCAATCAAAAAACAAAGAGAATAAAGTAATTATAAAAATTGGATTACACCAAACTGATGATGAAAATGAATTTGAACATATATGGTTTGAATTAATTGAATTTGATGGAGAAAAATTTAAGGGAAAGCTACTACAAGAACCATATTTTGTGAAAAATATGCATCAAAACGATGAAGGTTGGTATACAGTAGAAGATGTAACAGATTGGGTTATTTATACACCTAAATATTCAGTTATACCTAATACAGCATATCTTTTAACATAAGCCAAGAAATAGAAACAATTTAAAGAAAGGGAAAGTTTGTATGAAATTAAGTAAAAATTTTGTAAAAGACTATATAGATATAGATACAGATATAAAAACACTTGCAGAAGATATGACAGCTGTTGGAAATGAATATGATGAAGCTGGAAAATTAATAAATGCTACAAATCTAACAATTGGAGAGATACTATCTTGTGAAATGCACCCAGACTCTGACCATTTGCATGTTTGTAAAGTAAATGTAGGAAACGAAGTATTAAATATAGTATGTGGAGCTCCAAATGTTGCAAAAGGACAAAAAGTAATAGTAGCATTAGATGGAGCGGAACTTCCAGGTGGATTTAAAATAAAAAAAGCAATGAAAAGAGGAATAGAATCAAATGGAATGATATGTTCTCTAACTGAAATTGGAATTGAAAGTAAATTCCAGTCAGAAGAAGACAAAAATGGAATACATGTGTTAGGAGAAGATGCAAAACCAGGAGAAGATCCAATAAAATATATGGGATTTGATGATGAAGTAATAGACTTTGAGTTAACTGCAAATCGTGGAGATTTATTAAGCATACTTGGTATGGCATATGAAATAGGAGCAATATATGATAAAAAAGTAAAAGAAATTGATATTTCACATAAAGAAGATGATGAAGACATAAACAAAACATTTTCATTAGATATAAAAACAGACAACTGTAAAATATTTTTAGCTAAGAGAGCATTAAATGTTGAAATAAAAGAAAGTCCAGACTTTATAAAAAATAGACTTATTGCATCAGGAATAAGACCAATAAACAATGTTGTAGATATAAGTAACTATGTAATGATAGAAACAGGGCAACCACTTCATTTTTATGATGCTGACAAATTAAAAGGAAAAATAGAAGTTAGAATGGCAGAAGAAGGAGAAAAATTAACAACATTAGATGAAATAGAAAGAACACTATCAAGAAATGATATAGTAATATCAGATGGAACAAGAGCAATAGGACTTGCAGGAGTTATGGGAGGATTAGATACAGAAATTACAGAAACAACTAAAAATGTAATAATAGAAGCAGCGATATTTGACGGAGTAAAGGTGAGACTTACTTCAAAAAAAATTGTAAGAAGTGAAGCAAGTAACCGTTTTGAAAAAGGGTTAGACTCAAATAGAACATATATGGCAGCAGAAAGAGCAGTGATGCTTCTTGAAAAATACGCAAATGCAACTATATCAAAAGGAACTTGTATATTCGATAAAACAGAAAAGGAAGACAAAAAAATAGAAATAAAGCTCGAAAAAATAAATAATCTACTTGGATCAAATATAACTTTAGAAGAAACAATAGATATATTTAAAAGACTAGGATTTAAAGTAGAAAATAATAAAGAAATAATAGAAGTATTAGTTCCTAGAAGAAGAATAGATATAGAAATACAAGAAGACTTAATAGAAGAAGTAGGACGTATTTATGGAGTAAACAACATAGAAGGAAAACTACCAGTAGTTCCAACAGTTCCAGGAGATTATGATAGGAAACAAAGAGCATTAAGAAACAAGATGATTTCATTAGGACTAAATGAAACACTATCATATATTTTAGTAAATGAAAAAGAATCAAATAGCTTTACGAAAGACAAATTTGAAACAGTAAAATTATTAGATCCAATGAGTGAAGACAGAAACACATTAAGATATAGTATGATACCATCACTATTTAAGATATATGAATATAATGCAGCACGTGAAAATAAAGATGTGTCAATATTTGAAATAGGAAAAGGATTTTACAAAAACGAAGAAAAATATGGAGAAGACTTAAAACTTTGTGTATTAATGTCAGGAGAATTCTATACAGGAATTAATAATAAAAAACAAGTAGACTTTTATATTTTAAAAGGAATTGTAGAAGAAGTATTAGATAGTCTAGGATATGAAAACAGATATAGTTTTGTAAAAACAAAAGAAGTACCAGACGAGTTTCATCCAGGACAAACAGCAGATATTATTGTTAATGGAAAAAAATATGGAATAATTGGATTAATACATCCAAATATATGCGCAGAAAAAGTATTTGTATGTGAAATAAATCTAAGTAAACTATTAGAGCTAAAAACTGGAAAGATGAAATATAAAGAAATATCAAAATTCCCAAGTATCAAGAAAGACTTAAGTCTAGTAGTAGACAAAAATATTGAAGGATTAGAAATAGCAAAAACAATAAAAAAGGCAGCAGGAGGATATTTAACCAATGTAGAGATATTTGATGTTTATGAAGGAAAAGGAATAGAAGAAGGAAAAAGAAGTATAGCATTTTCATTAACATTTAGCTCACAAGAAAAAACTTTAACAGATGAAGAAATAAATCCAGCAATAGAAAAAGTAATAAATTTAGTTGAAAAAGAGTATAGAGCAGAACTAAGAAAATAAACAGAGGTAAAGTTTAAGCCTTAAGAGAGGAATGAATTGTAAAAATGGAATATATAAAAAGACGCCCTAAAGAAACTTCTTTCATCCAAAAAGGATTAAAAGGATATAGTTATGATATTAATACTAAATTAGTTAGTGTTGATGTAGAAGATGTACATAAGGGACATGATAGATATTATAAAAATTTAGTTAGCACAACAATATATTATGTAATATCAGGAAGCGGAATATTTAAAATAAATAATGAAGAATATGGAGTAATAGAAGGAGATGTAGTAGAAATTCCTGCAAATATAGAATTTGTATTTGCAGGAGAAATGAAATTACTAGTAGTTATGACACCTCCATTTAACTCTAGCAATAGTGTACATGGAGCCTATAATGATTTATATTAGAAAAAAGAAAATAAATTAGCTTAAAAATGGAGGTTAAAATGCCTAAAGCAAAATCAGTCTTTGTTTGCAACGAATGTGGTTACGAATCGGCAAAATGGCTTCGGGAAATGCCCTGCATGTAATGAATGGAATACATTTTTTGAACAAAAATTAGACCAAAAGACAAAACAAAGCAAAAAAGAAGGAAAAGAAGTCACATCAGTTGCATTAAAGAATGTTGAATATAAAGAAATATCAAGAATTTCAACAGGATTTGGAGAACTTGATAGAGTACTTGGAGGAGGATTAGTAGATGGATCATTAATCCTGCTTGGAGGAGAGCCAGGAATAGGGAAATCGACTCTAATACTACAAATATGTGACAAAATAAAAACAGAAAAAACAGTTCTATATGTTTCAGGAGAAGAGTCAGCAGAACAAATAAAATTAAGAGCAGACAGACTAAAAATAGACAAAAATAATATAATGTTTTTTGGAGAAACAGATATAGACTTAATAGAAAGTGAAATAGAAAAACAAATTCCAGAACTTGTGATAATAGACTCAATACAAACAATATACTCAGACAAAGTAGATTCTATTCCAGGAAGTACAAGTCAGCTAAGAGAGATAACATCAAGAATTATGAGAATGTGTAAAGAAAAGAAAGTCACAACAATAATAATAGGACATGTTACAAAAGACCGGAAATATTGCAGGACCAAGAGTATTAGAACATATGGTAGATGTAGTTTTATATTTAGAAGGAGAAAGATATCTATCATATAGGGTATTAAGAGGAGTGAAAAATAGGTTTGGTTCAACAAATGAAATAGGAATGTTTGAAATGGAAGGCGAAGGAATGGCAGAGATAATGAATCCATCAGAAGTTCTAATTTCAGAAAGAGATGAAGACCCAGCAGGATCAGTTGTAGTATCTACAATGGAGGGAACAAGACCATTACTGGTTGAACTACAAGCACTTACTACTCGGAACTTTATTCGGATTTCCAAGACGTACAGCAAATGGAATAGATTTTAATAGACTAACACTCTTAATGGCAGTTATAGAGAAAAGGGCAGGGATAAATCTTTCAAACCAAGATGCATACCTTAATGTAGTTGGAGGAATAAGAATAAATGAACCAGGAATTGATCTTGGAATAATACTTAGTGTATGCTCTAGTCACAAAAATAAGCCAATACCAAATGATATAGTAGTAATAGGAGAAGTAGGGCTGACAGGAGAAGTAAGAAGAGTAAATATGATAGACAAGCAACTTAAAGAAGCGGAAAAATTAGGTTTCAAAAAATGTATTATTCCAGAAAATAATAAAAAACTATTGAAAGAAAAATTTAAATTAGATATAATAGGTGTGAAAAATATCAAGGATGCCATGAAAGGAGTACGGACTACTATGAGAGGAAATAAGCAAGATATTGTAGCAAACATGATAAGAATAGTAGCGCCAGGTACTGAAATAAGAACAGGATTAGAAAATATATTAAAAGCTAAAACAGGAGGACTTATTGTAATTGGAGATTCAAACGAAGTATTAGAAATAGTAGACCGGGCGGATTTAAAATAGATGAAGAATATACAGCAGCAAGATTATATGAACTTGCAAAAATGGATGGAGCAATAATTTTAAGTAGTGACTTAAAAAAAATTCTATATGCTAATGCACAACTTATACCATCTCCATTAATTGAAACAAAAGAGACAGGAACAAGGCATAGAACAGCAGAGAGGACAGCAAAACAAACAGGAGAAATAGTAATAAGTATTTCTCAAAGAAGAAATGTTATAACAATGTTTAAAGGAAATAATAGGTATCTTTTAGAGGACACTTCAAAAGTATTAACTAAAGCAAATCAAGCACTTCAAACTTTGCAAAGATATAAAAATGTTTTTGATGAGAAATTAATAACATTAAACGAATATGAATTTAATGACATAGTTTCACTAGAAAATGTAATAATTGCAATTCAAAGGGCAGAAATGGTTATGAAAGTTGCAGAACTAGTACAAAGACAAATATATGAACTTGGGGAAGAACGGAAAACTAATAGAAATGCAATTAGAAGAAATAATTGGAAACTTAGAAAAAGAAGAATTATTGATAATTAAGGATTATATGACGCAAGATAAGAATGACCAAGAAATACTTAATCAAATAATAGAATTATCTCAAGGAGAACTTTTGACTTCAGCAGTAATAGCAAAAATCTTAGGATATGAAAATTTTGACAACTATGACGAAATTGGAGTGTATACTAAAGGATATAGGATATTAAATAAAATTCCTAGAATGCCAAGTAATATTGTAGAAAATCTTATAAAAGCATTTAAATCTTTCCAACATATACTTATTGCAGATATACCAGAGCTTGATAATGTAGAAGGAATAGGAGAGATAAGAGCTAGAGCAATAAAGCAATCATTACAAAGAATGCAGGAACAGTTTGTATTTGATAGAATGCTTATATAGAGAGAAAAATTAATATCTAAATGATAAATTATTAAAAATTGTAACATTTGCATAATTATCTAGTATGGAGCTTTTCACCACTTACGTAGCGAAAATTCCTACTATGTAAATAAAAAAGAGGAGGTAGGAAATTGAAAAAAGAAACAGGAATAACAATGGTAGCACTAGTAATTACAATAATATTAATGTCAATACTAATACTTGCAACTGTAAACTATGGAGCAAATTCATTAGAAACTATTAAATTCCAAAATTTTAGATATGAATTAGAACAAGTACAAGGAAAAGTAGATACTATTTATGAAAAGATTAAACTAGGAGAAGAAAATTACTTGACATTAGGCTCAAATGTAACAGAGAATATAGAAGCAGAAAATACTCTTCAAATAACTACAGGAGTTAATTACTCTAATATATTAGAATCACAAATGGATAACTATTATTATAAAGGGGGAGCCACATACTACAGATATTTAACCCAATATGAGGTACAAAATATATTTGATATAAGTAGTGAACCAGGGGACATGATAATTAATTTTAAGACAAGAGAAGTAATTAGTGTAAAAGGATTTACATTTGATGATAGAACTTATTATAGTTTAAGTGACATGAAATAATAAAATATAAATAAGTTTGAAAAATTAGTATATTGCTATGAATGTAAACTCAAAGAAAAATGAGGAGAACTAGTATATAGTCATTTGATTTTGAATTTGTATAAATGATAATTATTTTTCAAACGAGAAAGGAAGAAAGAAAAATGAATAAAAAAACAATAGCTTTAATAATTGCAATAGTATTAGTAATAGTCCTAATAGGGACTGTAAGTTATGGAGTTATAAAAAAATTAACTTTTAAAGCAGAAAATCCTATTGCAACAATTACAATAGAAGGGTATGAAAAACCATTAGTTGTAGAATTATATCCTGAACATGCTTTAAATACAGTGAAAAATTTTATAACACTTGCAAATAATGGATTTTACAATGGACTTACAATCCATAGAATAGAAACTTATGTAATACAAGGAGGAGATCCAAAAGGAGATGGAACAGGAGGACCTACTTTAAGTGCAGTAGATAAAAACATACAAAAAGATTCAGATAAAGACAAAGAATATGCAATAGAAGGAGAATTTAGAGCTAACGGACATAAAAATCCAATAGTACATGAAAAGGGTGTCATATCTATGGCTAGATCAAGCTATAATAGTGCAGAATTATTAAGTGAATCATATAACTCAGCAGGAAGTCAATTCTTTATATGCACAGATTATTGCCCAAGTTTTAATGGGAATTATGCAGCATTTGGTAAGCTAATAGATGGTTGGGAAACTTTAGATGCTATTTCTAAAGTAGAATTAAAGACAGAAGTAGATGAAGAAACAAAAGAAGAAACAAAAACTTCAGAACCAAAAGAAGCTATAAAAATGACAAGTGTAACAGTTGATACAAAAGGTGTAAATTATGAAGAACCAAAGACATTGGAAACATTTGATTATTCAGCTTGGTATATGAAAAAATATTATGGTCAATAAAATAAAAATAGGGAGCATTGTATGGGAGAAAAAATAAATGTAAAAACACTTACAATAATAATCTTGGCTATAATAATAGTATTAATAGGAACATTTATTGTAGTAAAAATTGTAAATGGAAATGGGAATAAAAATTACGTTTTAGAACAAATTTCTGAGGATGACTATAAATACTTTGGTGTGATAACAGAAGAAAGATGTGGAGTAATAGATACAAAACGGAAATATGATAATTGAGAGTAAATATCAAAATATAATAATACCAAACCCAACAAAAGCAGTTTTTTTAGTAAGAGATTTTGAAGGAAATACACAGGTATTAAATGAAGAAGGAAAAGAAATATTTACTGAATATGAAAATGTACAAGCAATAGAAATAAATGGAGCAACGACAAGCCTTCCTTATGAAAAATCAGTACTTGCATATGAAGAAAATGGAAAAATTGGATTAATAGACTTCACAGGAAAAGTAGTAGCTAAGCCTATATATGAAGAAGTTGCATCAGTAAAGTATAAAGAAGGAGAAATCTTAGCAAAAAAGGATGGAAAATATGGGGTTATAAATAATAAAGGGATTGAACTTATTCCATTCGAATATGATGAAATAGAAGCAGATAAATATTATAAAGATAATGGATATTCAAAATCAGGATATATTGTAAGAAAGACAACAGAAGAAGGTTACAGATATGGATATATAAATAGTAATTGGAATAAACTTTTAGATACAGAATATTCAAGTATAAGTAGAATATTGGATATAGAAAAAGAAGATATATATTTAATAGTTGCTAAAGATGGTAGGTACGGATTAATAAAGAATAAAAATGTAGAAATAGATTTTTCTTATCAGTCAATAGAATACAATGGAGATACAAATCTTTTGGCAATTCAGAGAGGCGAACAGTATGGAGTTTTAGACCTAACTGGAAGAACAATTATAAACATAGAATATAAATCAATACAATTTAATGGAATATATATACTTGCTAAATCATATACAGAAGATATATATTTTAATCAAAAGGGAGAAAAAGTAGAAAACTCATATATATCAATGACAGAAGTACAAGAAGAAAAAGTATATATAACGATTAATGAAGATAGTCTTTATGGGTTAACAAATACAAAAGGAGAAAATATAGTACCAAATGAATATTTATATATAGAATATGCTTTTGATACATATTTTATAGCATATAAAGAAGGAAAGGGACTAGGAGTTATAGACAAAGATGGAAATACTGCAAAAGAATTTGAGTATGATACATTAAGTAGAGTAGGAGAAAATAAACTCTTAAAAGGAATAGACATAAAAAAAGGAACAACTTGTATAATTTCAGAAGAGATGAAAGAAATTGTATCACTTGAAAATGCTATAGTAGAAGAACAAGATGAATATATAGAAATATATAATGATAAATCTATAAAATATATAGCAAGAAATGGGGAATTAAAGACAGCAAAAGATATATTGTCAAATAACAAAATATATGCTGTATACAAAAATAATAAATGGGGATTTGAGAACAAATCCGGAAATATAATAGTAGAACCAGAATATGACTATGTAACAGAACTAAATATGTATGGATTTGCAGGAATAAGAAAAAATGACAAATGGGGAGTAATAGATGAGAACGGAAAAGTTATATATGAATGTAATTTCGAATTTGAAACAGAAGAAGACATGGCAAAACCAGAATTTATAGGAAAATACTATAAAACATATACAGAAAATGGAGAAATATATTATACAGACAAAAATTAAAAAATCAAACAGGCGGAAACATTTTTAGATGTTTCCGCCTGTTTGATTTAGCTCAAAAACACGAGCCAAAGTCCGTGGTTTTAGTTTTGGTTGACTGCGAAAAGAATGGAATTCCAGTGTTCCAAGCAGTCCTCTTTTTTACCATCCAGGATGTAGTCCAGAAGAGCATCAAACTCATCAAGAGAGAGTCCATTTTTTGATGCATTTGCCAAAGAGTTCAGCTCATCGCTGGAAATGTAGCCGAAGCGGTGAAGCCACTCAATATCGGCTACTTTCTTACCGATTTCAATGTAGTATTGGTTGAGTTGCTGATTTTGAGAAGAAAGAACATTGCTAATTGTACAGCCAATAAAGATGGAGAAGCCGATAATTACGAGTGAAAATACAAAGCCCATTACTTTCTGTTTCATAATGAAACCTCCACATAAAAAAATTCCATACTAGGATATTAACATAATTATAACACACTAATATAGGCAAGTCAATTCTTAGAAGATTACATAATATGTAAAAGGCGTGCCCCTCATAATGAGGTGCACGCCTTTTACTTGCGCTAGGAGTTTTAGATTTTACTTAAGTCCCACACGGCGATTAAGCCTTCGTCTGCGATGGCTGCCTCAAGGAACCTTTTTATTGGGATCCTGTTGTATCCAAGAGAGGAGTCAAACACCATTGCATGCTGGTGAATAATCCCTCCCAGGATAACGTAGTGTCCGCCAGTTCTCTTGGGGTCATTATGGTAAATAGAGTTATTTATTCTGATAGGCACCATGAAGCCAGCTTTAAGATTGGCAAGAACTTGATCTACGGTGGTAATTCTGGTTTCCTTGACAGGCAGAAGAATTTTATGGCTCAGCATTGCGATGACATTGTCAATCAGGAACATAGAGCCACCAATGCCATACAGTTCCCCCAAAAGAGCTTTGAGGTCTTGAACGGTTTTGCAGTCATCGACCACAGGAAGTTCTTTGCGGAACACAGCCTGGACTTCTTCCAAATTCACTGATGAAGATGAGAAGTGCTTTTCAGGGTGGTTCTCGAAACACCAGGATCTGTAGCCTTTTTCAGCTACCAATGCCGCCAAATCCAATATGGAGATGTATTTTCCATATTGGTCAAGAATTGCTTGGGCGACATATACAACACAGGCAGACTTTTCAATGGTGTTTACAGGGCCGAAGAGAGTTGTTGCTTCTCTTTCGTCGACACCAGCAATCACAAAGGTCGGTGTGTTTACAGGATCCAACAAGTAAAACTCATCCATACGGCTGAAGTCATAATTGCGTACGGACTCTGCGAAAGCTTTACCAGCTTCCAAGTGGGCTTTGCTCCGAGCCTGATGCTCATCAGGTGGAACTCTTAATTGGGGTAGATTTTTCATTTGAGTGATCCTCCTAGACTTTATTTTGCTTGGGTCTACGTACATTATATCACATTATGTTAATAATCACAATACTCATATTTATTATTCACAGCCAATTCCAAGGCACAAACCAAGTTTGGAAAAGAATTAGTACATTGCTAGGCACGTTTTTCTAATGATTACAATTTGCTAACGCAAATTGCATACTGATGCTGTAACAAGCATAGCTTTAACAGCATCAGCAACGACGCAAGATGCTGATTATTTTTCAAACTTACCCTGCTTTTTTATAGAATTTTATGTACTTATAAAAAAAAATATGATATAATTTTTAATACTATAAGAAAATTTGCTATAATAAAAGAAAAATAGAGATTTTTAAACAAAATTTCTATAAAATATTAATTAGAGTATAAATTGCTCAAATGGAGGGTATTTAAGTTATGGTAAAAAGAATTTTTGTACAAAAAAGAGAAGGTCATGATGTAGAGGCAAGAGGAGTACTTGCAGACCTAAAGGAAAATTTACAAATTGCAAACCTAAGTGATGTAATAATACTAAATAGGTATGATGTAGAAGGAATAAGTGACAAAATTTTTGAAAAAGCCAAGAATACAATTTTTTCAGAACCACAAGTAGACATATGTTTTGAAGAAGAATACAAAAAAGAAGCAAAAGATATAATGTTTGGAGTAGAATTTTTACCAGGACAATTTGACCAAAGAGCAAATTCACTATCAGAATGTTTGCAAATAATTGCAGGGGGAGAAAGACTAACCTGTAAATCAGCAAAAATTTATATTCTAAAAGGAAATTTAAGTGAAAATGAAGTTGAAAAAATCAAAGCATATTTAATAAATCCAGTAGATTCTAGGGAATGTTCATTAGAAAAATCAGAAACTTTACAAGATAAAATGCAAGAACCAGAAGATGTAAAAGCCGTCAAAGGATTTATAAGTATGACAGATGAAAATGTAAAACACTTTTATGAAGAATATGGATTTGCAATGGATATAGAAGATTTAAAATTCTGTCAAAGATATTTTAGGGATGAAGAAAAAAGAGATCCTAGTATGACAGAAATGAAACTTATAGACACATATTGGTCAGACCATTGCAGGCATACAACTTTCATGACAAAATTTGAAGTAATAGATATTAAATGGGATTTATTAGAAAAAATATTTGAAGATTACCAAAAATCAAGAAATTACGTATATGAGAATAAAAAAGCAAAAGACATATGCTTAATGGATATAGCAACAATAGCAGTAAAAGAATTAAAGAAAAAAGGATTATTAAAAGACTTAGACGAATCAGAAGAGATAAATGCTTGTAGTATAAAAGCAAATATATTAGTAGATGGAAAAGAAGAAGAATATTTGATAATGTTCAAAAACGAAACACACAACCACCCAACAGAAATAGAACCATTTGGTGGAGCAGCAACATGTCTTGGAGGAGCAATACGTGATCCACTTTCTGGAAGAGTGTATGTATATCAAGCAATGCGTGTTACAGGCTGTGGAGATCCAAGAAAAACAGTATCAGAAACATTACCAAATAAATTACCACAAAGAAAACTTACAACAGAAGCAGCAAGAGGATATAGTTCTTATGGAAATCAAATAGGACTTGCAACAGGACAAGTTGCAGAAATATATCACCAAGGATATGTTGCAAAAAGACTAGAAATAGGAGCATTAATTGGTGCTGCTCCAGCAGAAAATGTAGTAAGAGAAAGACCAACTCCAGGAGATATAGTAATACTATTGGGAGGAAAAACAGGTAGAGATGGTTGTGGAGGAGCAACAGGATCATCAAAAGCACATAATAGTAGTTCACTTACAGCTTGTGGTGCAGAAGTGCAAAAAGGAAATGCACCAGAAGAGAGAAAAATCCAAAGACTATTTAGAAATAAAGAGGTTACAAAACTTATTAAAAGATGTAATGACTTTGGAGCAGGAGGAGTATCAGTTGCAATAGGAGAACTTGCAGATGGTTTAGAAATAAACTTAGACAAAGTACCAAAGAAGTATGAAGGATTAGATGGAACAGAACTTGCAATATCAGAATCACAAGAAAGAATGGCAGTTGTAGTTAGAAAAGAAGATGTTGAAGAATTTCAAAGATTAGCAGAAAAAGAAAATTTAGAGACAACAGTTGTTGCAACTGTTACAGAAGAACCAAGAATGAAAATGTTTTGGAGAGGAAAAACAATAGTAGACATTAGCCGTGATTTCTTGAATACAAATGGAGATGTAAAGAAAAGTAATATAAAAGTAACAAAGCCAGACTATGAAAACAACTATTTTACAAAGAAAAAAGACAGTAAAGATATAGAAAAAACATGGAAAGAAACAATACAAGATTTAAACTGTTGCTCACAAAAAGGATTAGTAGAAAGATTTGACAGTTCGATAGGAGCAGGAACTGTACTTATGCCATTTGGAGGAAAATATCAATTATCTCCACAAGAAGGAATGTGTGCAAGAATACCTACACTTAAAGGATATACAAATACAGGAACAATAATGACATATGGATATAACCCAGAAATAGCTATATGGAGCCCATTTCATGGGGCAGTATATGCAGTAATTGAATCAGTTTCTAAATATGTAGCAATGGGAGGAGATTACAAAAAAGCATGGCTTACATTGCAAGAATATTTCGAGAAGCTAAGAGAAGATAGTACAAGGTGGGGAAAACCATTTGCAGCACTACTAGGAGCATACTTAGTACAAGAAAAATTAGGAATTGCTGCAATAGGTGGAAAAGACAGTATGTCAGGATCATATAACGAACTAGATGTACCACCTACACTTGTTTCATTCTGTGTAGGAACAGTAGATACAAATTTTGTCACATCAAGTGAATTTAAAAATACAAATTCTAAAGTAGTAATATTAAAAACAAAAATAGACAAAGATTTCTTACCAGATTTTGAAGACTTAAAAGAGAATTATGAGTTAGTACATAAACTAATAAATGAAAAGAAAGCAATATCAGTTACAACAATTAGAAATGGTGGAATAGCAGAAAATATAACAAAAATGTGTATAGGAAATAAAGTAGGATTTAAGTTTGAAAAAGACATAAATGTATTTGATCAAATGTATGCAAGTTTTGTGATAGAATTAAGCGAAAATGTAGAAAATGTCAAATTGGAAATATTAGGAACAACTACTAATGAAAATAATATAGAAATAAAGGGAACAAAACTAGACCTAGACGAATTAATTAGATTATGGGAAGAACCACTTGAAAAAGTATTCCCAACTAAGGCAAAAGAAATAAAAGAAGAATGTAAGAATATAGTAAGTAATAAAAAATGCAACATAGTAGCTAGTACAAAATTTGCAAAACCTAGGGTGTTTATACCAGCATTTCCTGGAACAAACTGTGAATATGACTCAAGCAAAGCATTTACAGATGTAGGTGCAGTAGCAAATGTAGAGATATTTAGAAATTTGAAAGCAAATGACATAGAGGACTCTATAGAAGCTTTTGCAAAACAAATAGAAGAGGCACAAATAATAATGTTACCAGGAGGATTTAGTGCAGGAGATGAGCCAGATGGTTCAGGAAAATTCATTGCTTCTGTATTTAGAAATCCAAAATTAAAAGAATTAATCCATAAACATTTATATGAAAAAGACGGATTAATGTTAGGAATATGTAATGGATTCCAAGCATTAGTAAAATTAGGATTATTACCTTATGGAGATATTATTGATATGACACCAGATATGCCAACACTTACATATAACCAAATTGCAAGACACCAATCGAAGATAGTAACAACAAAAGTAACATCAAAATTGTCTCCATGGTTTAATAAAGTAGAATTAGGGCAAGAATTTATTGTACCAATATCACATGGAGAAGGAAAATTTGTAGCAAACAAAAAAGTAATAGAAGAACTAATAGAAAATGGACAAATTGCAACGCAATATATAGACTTAAATGGAAATGCAACATATGATATAAACTATAATCCAAATGGATCTACTTTAGCAATAGAAGGAGTAACAAGTAAAGACGGAAGAATACTTGGAAAAATGGGACATTCAGAGAGATGCTATACAGGAGTTACAAAAAATGTACCAGGAAATTATGATATAAAGATTTTTGAATCAGGAGTAGAATACTATAAATAAAGTTGAAAAAAGAAGCGAGTAGTACGAGGTAAAAATGAGAATAAGATATAAGAAATGGGCACGTCCAGAACTAGAAGCTTGTAAATTCTATGTAGACAATCCAGAAGAACTAAAAGGAAAATGGCATGACAGTTTTAAGAAAAAACAAAAAATAAATATAGAGTTAGGATGTGGAAAAGGAGCATTTATTGCAGAACTTGCATCAGCTAATCCTGATATTAACTATATAGCTGTAGATATGGTAGATGCAATGCTTCGGATTAAGTAAAAGAAATATAGAAAATGCATATGAAGAAAAGAAAATAGAACCTGATAATATAATACTTACAAGACATGATATAGAAAGAATACAATTATTCATGACAGAAAGAGATACTGTAGATAGAATATATATAAACTTCTGTAATCCATGGCCAAAGCCAAAGCATAGAAAGAAAAGGCTAACACATACAAAACAATTAATGTTATATAGAGAATTCTTAAAAGAAAATGGAGAAATATATTTTAAGACAGATGATGATGGATTATTTAGTGATAGTCTTAAGTATTTTGAAGAAGCAGGATTTTCAGTTATGAAAAAAACAGAAAACTTACATGAAAATAATATATTTGAAAACAATATTGAGACAGAACATGAAAAAATGTATTCAGAAGAAGGAAAGACAATAAAAGCTGTTATTGCAGTGAAAAGAGAAATAGAATAAAAATATTAAACACTTACTATCATCACTATGGTGTAATATATTACAAGGAAAATTATGGTTAGTTGAAAGGTAAATTCAAGTAAGCAGTCCGCCCGATAGTTGAAGTAGATCTCTCAAAAGTTAGCATAGGAGTAACAGGTACAGGAACAAACACAAATCCATACTTGATGACAAAAAAATGAAGCAAAAAGAGTGGTGTTATTATTTCATCATAGTATATCCATTCTCAAGAATATAGTAATAAGAAAATTGGACGTTAACGAAATCAAAGATTTCGACGTCCACATGTGCA
>CANPCK010000019.1 GCA_947572545.1 uncultured Clostridium sp.
ACAGGAAGCGTAGGAAAATATAACAGTAGCTATAAAGGAATAGCAAGCAGTACAAATACAATGACAACAACGAGCTCTCCAACAGCAGGAAATACATACTATGCAGTATACAGCACAAGTGTTAGAATATATTATCCAACAAGTACAAGCGCAGCCAGTAACTATATAAGATATAGAAACGAAATGTTTACAAGCACAACATCAATGGTAGACTATTTAGGAACAAGCAGTACATCAACATCAGACTTTAGCTTTAGCTCAAGTGTAAGTGGATATACATTATATGGATTTGCGACAACAACAAGTACAAACACAAGAACATACTCAAATGTAGCAGGACTATCAGCATCGAATACAACAACAGCATATGCAATATTATATAAATCAACAACAAATACAGCAACATTCTATTATAACAGTAATACAACAAGTGGAAGTTTTACATCCTCGAGTACAACAGCATCAGCGACAGGAACAACATACCTAAGATGTACATCCACAACATCAGCAGGGACATCAACTTCATCAGGAGGAACAGTAACAATACCAACAGTAGTAAAAAATAGTGTAGGAAAATATAACAGTAGCTATAAAGGAGTATCAAGCAGTACAAGTTCAATGTCAACAACAAGCTCTCCAACAGCAGGAAATACATACTATGCAGTATACAGCACAAGTGTTAGAATATATTATCCAACAAGTACAAGTGCAGCAAGCAACTATACAAGATATAGAAACGAAATGTTTACAAGTACAACATCAATGGTAGACTATTTAGGAACAAGTAGTACATCAACATCAGACTTTAGCTTTAGCTCAAGTGTAAGTGGATATACATTATATGGATTTGCAACAAATACAAGTACAGACACAAGAACATACTCAAGTGTCTCAGGACTATCAGCATCAAGCACAGTGGCAGCATATGCAATATTATATAAATCAGAATCAGTTACAGTTACATTTTATTATAACAGTAACAAAACAGCAGGTTCTTTTACAAAAGCTAGTACAACTGGAACAGGTACAAAGACAACATATGTAAGATGCAAAAGTACAACTGCAGCAGACACAAATACACAACATGGTAATATAGCTACACCAAGTGTGGTATCAAATAGTGTGGGAAAATATAATTCAGCTTTTGCTGCTATTACAATTCCAGGGTATGGCGAATTGGGAATGGTTTGTAACCAAGCTAATACATCGTCTGATGGGTGGGGAGTACAATATGCCTCGACTATGAAATTTCACTATCCAACATCAGAGACCTCAAGTGCTGAAAAAACTGTATACTTAAAAGAAGTTGTTAGTGAGAGCCGGTAATTGTGGTGGGTGGATTGACGAAAAGGGGACATTTGTGGGAAGAGCCACTCTTACTCCACCCAAAATTAGTCCATTCACGGAAGCAATACATGTTGGCACATGGAATGATGAAACTCTGGAATGGGTGCCTCTACCAGAAGGATTAGTAATCAATGGTGTACTACAAAAAGATTTATGGTATATGGCAGTCGGGATGAAGAATGGAATAAAACAGGGATTGGCGACTAGCCCATTCCGGGGTGGGTGTAGCCGGATATAACGGTGATGGAACAGGTTTGAAATATCCACTACAATGGTAGTTGAATTAAATGGTTCTAAACAAGTCCAAATAGATATAACCAAGCAACTACTTAAGGTTTGAAACTGAAGTAGTTGCTTGACTTTTAAAGCCTACTTGTTAATCAAGCAAAACTACGATATAATAATGACTGGGCAAAGTTGAGAAGGTCGCTTCGCGCTGCGTCAATATTGATAGTAACAATGCGAATTTCGACGTGTTCCGTGTGAACGAGCGGTGGAGTGGGCGCCACTACCTTGTATAACTCGAACGACAACACGAATACGAATGAGCGTGCGGTGCGCCCCGTAGATTCTGCAAACTTAGGTTATATAACTAATGGTTATATAAGAAAAATGCAGAAACAAACTATTGTCCATTAGTATAAAAAACTAAAAAAATAAAAATAGATAAATATGATTGTTAGTAAAAATTTTGAAAAGGGTTATATTTTAGAACTGTTTTTAAGGTAGCATAAAATATGTTACCTTTTTTAAATTTACATAAAACCATGAAAACTTGACAATTATATATACCTGTTATAAAATATATGATGAAATAAAAGGAGGATTTATGCCAAATAATACAAAGAAAGCTTTTGATACAATATTAACAAAGACAAAAATATATTTAGTAGTAATTGCTATAGCTTTAATTATTTTATGTATCCAAAATATAAGTTATATAATCCCATCAGTATTTGCATATGGGTTATTACTTGTATATACATTTTGGACAGATAACAAAAATAAGAGCGAATTAGATAAACATATACAAGAGCTAACATTCAATGTAGATACAATAGCAAAAAACACATTAATAAATTCACCATTTCCATTAGTTATAGTAGGAACAGATGGAAATATAACTTGGAAAAGCGTAAGTTATATAAACGAATTTGGAAATATAGATGTAAACCCTACAATATCAGAACTAGTAAAAGAATTAAAGCAAGAAACAGAAAATGATGAAAATAAAAAAGAAGATATTATATATAAACAAATAAAGATATATAAAAAAGATTATAAAGTTATAATAGAAACTATAAAAACAAGATCAAGAGATAGAAGAAAAAAATTTGACAATATGTATGTAATATATATCATTGATAATACAGAAGAGCTAAAAGCATTAAAAAAATTTGAAGAAGCAAAAACATGTATAGGAATGATAATGATAGACAGTTATGATGAGCTAATACAAAGCATGCAACAAGAAGAAAGAACATTAGTATTAACAGAAATAGAAAAGAAAATATATGATTGGGTTAGCAAATTTGATGGAATTGCATTAAAAACAGAAAGAGATAGGTTTGTATTTATATTTGAAGCAAAATATCTAGAAACAATAATAGAAAACAAATTTGAAATACTAGGAATGGCAAAAGATACAGAAACAGAAGGAGTAATACCTACAACATTAAGTATAGCAATTGTTGCAGAAGATGAAGCAAACTATGAGAAATATAAAGATACAATGTCTGCAATGGATTTAGTATTAGGTAGAGGTGGAGACCAAGCAGTAGTAAAAAGAAATGACAAATATGAATTCTTTGGAGGAAAAACACAGGAAGTAGAAAAAAGGACAAAAGTAAAAGCAAGGACAGTAACAGTAGCACTAGAACAATTAATGGAAGAAGCAACAAATATATTAATAATGGGACACTCAAATGGAGATATAGACTCTATGGGGTCAAGTCTTGGAATATATAGAATAGCAAAATCACTTGGAAAGAGTGCAAAAATAGTTAACAATACTTATGGACTAACACTAAAAGATTTTATAGAAGCAGTAGAACAAGAAAAAGAGTATGAGGGGGTAATAATAGATAAACAGCAAGCATTAGCGGAAATCACAAAAGAAACATTACTTATAATAGTAGATACACATAAAAAATCATATGTAGAAGTACCAGAATTATTAAATGAAACAAACAAAATTGTAGTAATAGATCACCATAGAAGAGGACCAGATTATATAGAAGATGCAACACTTATGTTTCATGAAGTATATGCATCATCAGCAGCAGAACTTGTAACAGAACTATTACAATATACAAAAAATGAAGCAGCACTTACAACATTTGAAGCAGAAAGTCTATATGCTGGAATAATGGTAGACACAAAGAATTTCACATTTAAAACAGGAGTTAGAACATTTGAAGCAGCAGCATATTTAAGAAAAAATAATATAGATATTATAAAAGTAAAAAAATGGTTCCAAAGTGACTTAGAAAGTTATAATGTAATATCAGATATAGTAAAAAATACAGAAATAATAAGAGAAACAATAGGAATAGCAGAATATCATAAACAAGACGGAAATGCAAATTTAATATGTGCAAAAGCAGCAGATGAATTATTAACAATCAGCGATATAACAGCATCATTTGTACTTGGAAAAGTAGAAGAGATAGTGTATATTAGTGGACGTTCAATAGGAGATATAAATGTACAATTGATATTAGAAAAATTGCGGAGGAGGAGGACATAGTACAGTATCAGGAGCACAGCTAAAAGATATAGAAATAGAAGAAGCGAGAGAAAAATTGAAAGAAGCCATTAATGAATATTTTGAACAAAACATAGAATAATTTTTTAAATAAATTTAGAAAGAGGTAATTATATGAAAGTAATATTACAAACAGATGTAAAGGGAATGGGAAAAAGAGGAGATATAGTAAATGCAAGTGATGGACATGCTAGAAATTATTTATTCCCAAGAAAATTAGCAATACCAGCAGACAAGCAAAACTTAAATGAACTATCTGCAAAAAAATCATCAGAGGCACATAAAAAAGAATTAGAAAAACAAGATGCAATTAGAACAAAAGAAAAATTAGAAAAACAAGTGTTATCATTAAAAGTAAAAGCAGGAGAAAATGGAAAAACATTTGGAAGTATTACATCAAAAGAGATCTCAGAAAACATAGAAAAAGAATTTAAAGAAAAAATAGATAAAAAGAAAATAATTATGCAAGATCCAATAAGAGCAATTGGAACATATGTAGTAGATCTAAAATTATTTGAAGGAGTTATTTGTAAACTAACAATATCAGTAGTAGGAGAATAAGTTTGAGAAAAATTAGAAATATACTAATTTTTCTCAAATTTAAGTATAGAACAAATAATAATAAAAAGAAAGGAAATCTAAAAATGGATATAGGAAGAATCCCACCAAATGATATAGAAGCAGAACAAGCAGTATTAGGATGTATGCTATTAGATGGAGAAGCAGTAGCAATGGCATTGGAAACATTAAAGCCAGAAGACTTTTATAGAGAAGAAAACAAATTAATATTTGCCGCAATGCTAAACTTATATAGCCGTTCAGAGCCGATAGACTTAATAACAGTTAAAGAAGAACTTGTATCACTTGGAAAGTTTGAAGTATGTGGTGGATTGGCATATATAGCAGATTTATCAGAAAAAGTACCAACAACAGCTAATGCAGATAAATACATAAAAATAGTAGAAGAAAAATCCGTTCTTAGAAACCTTATAAAAACATCAAGTGAACTAGTAGAATTAGGATATGATCAAACATTAGAAGTAGATGAAATAATAGAAAAAGCAGAAAAGAGTGTATTTAACTTAATGAAAAACAGAAATCAAAAAGGATATACTCCAATAAAAGAAATATTAGTAGAAACATTTGCGAACCTAGAAAAATTATATAATCAAAAAGAGCATATAACAGGACTACCAACAGGATTTGCGGATCTAGACTATAAAACAGCAGGATTACATGGATCAGAACTAATATTAGTTGCAGCAAGACCAGCCATGGGAAAAACAGCATTTGCATTAAATATAGCAACAAATGCAGCAGTAAAAGCCAAAATGCCAGTTGCAATATTTAGCTTAGAAATGTCAAAAGAACAACTAGTATCAAGAATACTTGCAAGTGAAGCAATGATAGACAGCAACAAACTAAAAACAGGAAAAATGGATGAAGAAGATTGGGTGAAACTTGCAGAAGGATTGCAACCATTATCAGAATCAGAAATATATATAGACGATACACCAGGAATATCAATAACAGAAATAAGAGCAAAATGTAGAAAACTAAAACTAGAAAAAGATATAGGGTTAGTAGTAATAGATTATTTACAACTAATATCAGGATCAGGAAGCAAAAAGAATGGAAGCCGTGAGCAAGAAATATCAGAAATAAGCCGTTCACTAAAAATATTAGCAAAAGAATTAGATGTACCAGTAATTGCACTTTCACAGTTATCACGTGCACCAGAGCAAAGAAAAGATGATCATAGACCAATGTTATCAGACTTACGTGAATCAGGAGCAATAGAGCAAGACGCAGACATAGTAATGTTTCTATATAGAGATGACTATTACAACCCAGAGAGCGAACAAAAAAATATAGCAGAAGTAATACTTGCAAAGCATAGAGGAGGTTCAACTGGAACAGTAGAGTTATTGTGGCTTGGAAGTTATACAAAATTTGTTAACATAGAACGCTACATGGATTAAAAACTTTAATACTATCTACTTACTTTTCTATATAAAAACACAAATACAATAAAGAGGTAAAAATGTTAAAAGAAAAAGTATTACAAACAATAAAAAAATATAACTTAATAAAAAAAGGAGAAAAGATAGTAGTCGGTGTGTCAGGAGGACCCGACTCTATTTGCCTTATAAATATATTAAATGAAATAAAGCAACAAGAAAAAATAGACTTAATTGTATGTCACATAAATCACTTAATAAGAGAAGAAGCAGGAGAAGATGAAAGATTTGTGCAAGAATATTGTAAAGAAAAGCAAATACCTTTTTTTACAAAACATGTAGAAGTAGAAAAAATAGCCAAAACAAGAAAAATTGGAACAGAAGAAGCAGGTAGAGAAGAAAGGTATAAATTTTTTAATGAGATATTAGAAAAAAATAATGCAAATAAAATTGCAACAGCACATACAAAAAATGACAATAGTGAAACAGTACTTATGAATATAATTAGAGGAAGTGGCACATCAGGACTAAAAGGAATAACACCAATTAGAGATGAAAAATACATAAAGCCACTTATAGAATGTACAAGAGAAGAAATAGAAAGATATTGTGAAGAAAAAAAGTTAAATCCAAGATACGATAAGACAAATAATGAAAACATATATACTAGAAACAAAGTAAGAAATATATTAATCCCATTGATAAAAGAAGAATTTAATCCTAATATAATAGAAACAATAGACAGATTGTCAGATTTAGCCAAAAAAGAAAATGAATATCTTGAAGAAATGACAATAAAAATTTATCAAGAAAATTTAATAAAAGAAGAAAAACAAGAAATAATATTAAAGTTAAAAGAATTTAATAAACAAAATGAAATCATAAAAGGAAAAATAATATTATATGCAATAAAGAAAATATTAGGAACAAATAATGGTATTTCAAAAGTGCATATAGATGACATAATTAAATTATGTAAAAATAATATAGGGAATAAATACCTAACACCAAATAAAAACATAAAAATACTAGTAAATAAGGGAAAAATGTATTTTTTTGTAACACAAAATTCATAATCTAATTAAAACAGCTAATCCGTAAGAAAACTTACTCACATGCACACTTTAGACACAAAAAACTTTAGACAAAACTCTTGAAATAGTAAAATTTATATGATAGTATTCAGGATAATAAATCATATGAACGGGAAAGGAAGAGGAATAATTTGAAAAGTAGTATAAAAACAATGGCCATGTGGCTAATAATAATAGTAATTGCAGTAGTGTTAATTACATCAATATTAGATAATGCTGATACAAAAATTACTTACTCTGAATTAATTGAAAAAATAGAAACATCTGAAGTCACAGAGATAGAAATGGCATATGACGGTAAAACTGCAAATGTAACACTAAAAAATGATAATGTAAAAAAAGAAGTTAACATACCAAGTACAGAAAGCTTTATGGACTATATTACAGATTATTTAAAATCTGGAACAATAAACTTTAAAGGTAATACACAATCAATACTAATAACAGTACTTCAACTATTATCACCATTTGGCTTACTAATAATAGCTTTAGTATTTTGGTTCCTAACAATGAACTCTAGTTCACAAGGAAACAATAAAACAATGAGCTTTGGAAAAAGTAAAGCAAGAATGATGACAGCAGCAGACAAAAACAAAGTAACATTTATAGATGTAGCTGGAGTTGATGAAGAAAAAGAAGAACTACAAGAAATAGTAGAATTCTTAAAAAGTCCTAAGAAATTCACAGATATGGGAGCAAGAATACCAAAAGGAGTATTACTTGTAGGAGCACCAGGAACAGGAAAAACATTACTTGCAAAGGCAGTTGCGGGAGAGGCAGGAGTGCCATTCTTTATAATAAGTGGTTCAGACTTTGTTGAAATGTTTGTAGGTGTTGGAGCATCAAGAGTAAGAGACTTATTTGACCAAGCAAAGAAAAATGCACCATGTATAATATTTATAGATGAAATAGATGCAGTAGGTAGACAACGTGGAGCAGGATTAGGTGGAGGACATGATGAAAGAGAACAAACACTAAACCAATTATTAGTTGAAATGGATGGATTCTCAGCAAATGAAGGAGTAATAGTACTAGCAGCAACAAACAGACCAGACATATTAGACAAGGCATTATTAAGACCAGGAAGATTTGACAGACAAATAGTAGTATCATCACCAGATGTAGGAGCAAGAGAACAAATATTAGAAGTACATGCAAGAAAGAAGAAACTAGGAGAAGATATAGACTTAAAAACAATAGCAAAAAATACATCAGGATTTTCAGGAGCAGATTTAGAAAATGTATTAAATGAAGCAGCACTACTTGCAGCAAGAAGGAACTTAAAAGAAATAGGAATGGCAGAAATAGAAGATGCAATGGTAAAAGTAACAATGGGACCAGAAAAGAAAACAAGAGTAAGAAGTGAAAAAGAAAAGAAATTAGTTGCATACCATGAAGCAGGTCATGCAGTAGTAAGCAAATTCTTACCAACACAAGATGATGTACATCAAATATCAATAGTACCAAGAGGTATGGCTGGTGGATACACAATGTATAGACCAAGTGAAGACAAATCATTCATGTCAAAATCAGAAATGGAAGAAATGATAGTATCATTATTAGGAGGAAGAGTAGCAGAAAGCCTAATACTAAATGATATATCTACAGGAGCAAGCAATGATATAGAAAGAGCATCAAAGATAGCAAGAGATATGGTATCAAAATACGGAATGAGTGATACAGTTGGAGCAATAATGTTTGGTGCAGGACAAGAAGAAGTATTTTTAGGAAGAGACTTAACACAATCTAAAAACTATTCAGAACAAACAGCAGCAGTTATAGACTCAGAAACAAAGAGCATAATAGATAAAGCATATAAGAGAGCAGAAGATATATTGAAAGAGCATATAGATAAATTACATGTAGTAGCAGGAATACTACTAGAAAAAGAAAAAGTAGATGGAGAAGAATTTGCAAAAGTCTTCGAAAGCTAATTTGAAATAAAGGGACGTTCCTTAAATTTCACTAGAATGAAATTTAAGGAACGTTTTTTTATTGTGTAGGAAAAATCGCAGATTTTTCTGAAACAACAAGGTTAATTTACCTTGGATAGTGCAATAATCGCGAAGCGATTTTGCACATGTGGACGTCGAAATCTTTGATTTGGCTAACGTCCAATTTTCTTATTGAATAGGAAAAATCAACTTTTTTG
Source organism: uncultured Clostridium sp. (assembly GCA_947572545.1). Lineage (GTDB taxonomy): Bacteria > Bacillota > Clostridia > TANB77 > CAG-508 > JAAWPK01. Next base: position 9,322 of record CANPCK010000019.1, read on the forward strand.
TTGATAGCTTGCGGGTTAACAAGCGTAAGCAACAAAAAAATCATTAGAATTCCTATTCAACAAGGTTAAGTTACCTTAGGCAGTGCATATTTGCGAAGCAAAATGCACATGTGGCGAAGCCACTTTTCTTATTTCACCTTTATTTCACAAATTATGACAAATATATTGACTATTTCCCATAAAGACGCTAAAATTATAGTATATTAAAATACCATATTTAGGGGGAAATAAAAAATGGAAAATCTAAAAGTATTTTCATGTAGTGATTCAGCAGATAGCTTTACAAAAGAAGTATGTGATAGTCTAGGAATTGAAGTAGGAAAAATAAGTAGAATGAAATTCAAAAATGACAATACCTTTGTTCAATTATTAGAAACAGTAAGAGAAAAAGATGTATATTTTATTCAAACAACAACACCACCAGTAAACGAAAGAATAATGGAATTGTTAATTGCAGTAGATGCAGCAAAAAGAGCATCAGCAAAAAGAATTACAGTAGTACTACCTTATTTTATGTACTCAAGATCAGACAAAAAAGATCAACCAAGAGTACCAATAACAGCAAAATTAATGGCAGAATTAATAGAAGCAGCAGGAGCTAATAGAGTGATAAGCTGTGACTTACATAATTCAGCAATACAAGCGTACTTTAACATAAACTGTGATAGACTATCAGCACAAAATATATTACAAGCATATTTCAAAGAAAAGAACTTTAAAGATATGGTAATAGTTGCAACAGATGCAGGAAGCACAAAAAAAGCGTATAAATATTCTAAATTCTTTGGATGTCCAATAGCAATGATAGATAAAAGAAGAGAAGGAAATGACGACAGAGCAATAGCAACAACAATAATAGGAGATGTAAAGGACAAGACAGCAGTTGTATTTGATGACGAAATAGACACAGCAGGATCAATGCTAGAAACAGCAAATATATTAAAAGAATTTGGTGCAAGAGAAATATATGCAGGTTGTACACATGGAATATTATCAGGACCAGCAATAGAAAGAATAAAAAATGCACCATTCAAAGAAGTAGTAATAACAAATACAATACCACTACCAAAAGAAAAAGAATTACCACAAATAAAAGTATTATCAATAGCCCCATTATTTGCGGAAGCAATAAAAAGACTTAATGAGCATAAAGCAATGGGAGACTTATTTGGTCAATTTTGTTAAAATAAGCCTTGACAAACATCAAGCTAAGATATATAATGAACAAGTCTGAGAAGATGCCTAAAAAGAAAACACTGGAAGGGGGGAGTAATAATGTCAGAGGTAAAAGTTAATAATGGTAACATAGAAGACGCTTTAAAGAGATTTAAAAGACAATGCGCAAGAAATGGAGTATTGCAAGAAGTAAGAAAAAGAGAACATTATGAAAAACCTAGTGTAAAAAGAAAGAAAAAGTCAGAGGCAGCAAGAAAAAGAAAATTTTAATAAAAATAGAAAGGGTTCCACACAAAAAAGGAATCCTTTTTTGTATAGATAAATTAATTTAGAAGTTTGAAAGTAATGGATATAGATTTGAATTTAGTAAAAGGATTAAAAGAGATAATTTTGGAAAGTTATAATGAATCATTGAAGATAAATAAAAATGTTATAAATAAAGAAAATAATGATATTGTAACAGATATTGACATTTTTATGGAAGCAAAGATGAAGTAGTAAAGATACTTAATAATACTAGAAATTAGAAAATGCCTTGTATAAATTAAAAACAATATAGTATACTAGAATATATGAAAGAAGAGAAAGGAAGAAAATAGTATGGAATACAAAAAACAAGAAATAAAAAAAGGAATAAATGTGCATACAATAAAAACAGAAAGCTTCAAAACAGACTTGATATCAGTATTTATAACAACACCACTAACTAAAGAAAATGTGACTAAAAATGCGATAATACCAATGATATTAAGAAAAGGAAGCAAAAACTTAGATAATATAGAAAAAATAAATAAAAACTTAGAAGAGATGTATGGAGCAGAATTTAACTGTGGTATAGACAAAACAGGAGATAACCATGTGTTGAAATTCTATTTAGAGATAATAGACAATAAATATTTACCAATACAAGAAGATTTATTATCTAAAGGTATAAATACTTTACTTGAATTAGTTTTTGATCCTATAATAGAAAATGGTGCATTTAAGACAGAATATGTGGAGGCAGAAAAACAAAAATTAAAAATAATACTAGAAGGAAAAAAAGACAATAAAGCAAAATATGCATATCTTAGATGTCAAGAAGAAATGTATAAAGATAAACCATTTGGATTATATAAATATGGATATATAGAAGATATAGAAAAAATAAATCCAAATAATCTATATGAATACTATAAAAAGTTATTATCAGAATGTAAAATAGATATTTTCATATCAGGAAATATAGAAGAAACAGAAATAACAAAAATAGTACAAAATAATGAAAATATACAAAAACTAAATGAAAGAAATCCAGTATATGAAACTAAAAACAATACATTAGAAAAAAAAGAACCAAAAGAAATAATAGAAAAAGCAGATGTAACACAAGGAAACTTGATATTAGGACTATCAATAGAAGAAGAAAATAAAAAAGAAAAATATGTAGCAGTAGTATATAATTCAATACTAGGAGGATCTGCAACATCAAAAATGTTCCAAATTGTGAGAGAAAAACATAGTCTAGCATATACAGCAGCATCAAACTATTTAAGACATAAAAACAGTTTATTCATAAGATGTGGAATAGAAATCGAAAATTATGAAAAAACACTAAATCTAATAAAAGAGCAAATAGAAGATATAAAAAATGGAAAATTTACAGATGAAGATATAGAAAATGGAAAAAACGGAATAATATCAATGATAAAATCGATACCAGATGAACAAGATACAGGAATAACATATTATTTAGGGCAAGAATTATCAGAGTATAAAATGACATTTGAAGAATATGAAAAAGAAATAAAATCAGTTACAAAACAAGAAATTATAGAATTTGCTAAAAAAATTAATATAGATACAATTTATTTCTTGAAAAATTAAATAAGAGAAAGGACAAATAAAATGAATATAATAGAAAATGACAAGGTAAAAGAAAAACTTTATATAGAAAAATTAGAAAATGGGTTAACAGTAATGATATTACCAAGAAAAAATGTCAGAAAAAAATATATAATATGTGGACCAAACTTTGGCTCAATAGACAATAAATTTATAATTCCAGGACAAGAAAAAGAAACTGTCATTCCAGATGGAGTTGCACACTTTTTGGAACATAAAATGTTTGAACAAAAGTCAGGGATAAATAGTTTAGACACATTAACATCAATAGGAGTAAATGCAAATGCCTATACAACAAATGATCACACAGCATATCTATATGAAGCAACAGATAATTTTTATGATGCACTAAATGAGTATATGGATTATATACAAAATCCATATTATACAGATGAAAATGTAGAAAAAGAAAAAGGAATAATTGCACAAGAAATTAAAATGTATGAAGACTATCCAGAATGGCAAGTATATCTAAATGCATTAAAATGCATGTATAAAAATTTTCCAATAAGACTAGATATAGCAGGAACAGTAGAAACAATATCAGGTATTACAAAAGAAATGTTATATGATTGCTATAATAATTTTTATACACCAGCTAATATGGCAATGGTGATATGCGGTGACTTTGAACCAGAACAAATACTAGAAGAGATCAAAAAAAGAATAACAATAAAAGAGAATAAAGAATTACCAAAAAGAATATACCCAGAAGAACCAGAAGAAGTTAATGAAAAAGAAAAAATAGTAAAAATGGAATTAAGTAATCCTATGTTTGCAATAGGATTTAAAGATAAAGTAGAAGACAATATGGTAAAAAAACATATAGCAATAGAGATCATACTAAATACATTATTTGGAAAAAGCTCAAAATTATATAAAGAACTTACAGACAATAATATATTGCTTGGAACACTTGACTTAGAATATGAATATTCAAAACAATATGCATTTATATTAATAACAGGAGTATCAAGAGAGCCAAAAAAGGTATATGATAGAATAAATAAAGAAATTGAAGAAGCCATCAAAAATGGCTTAAATAAAGAAGACTTTGAAAGAAACAAAAAGAAAATTTATGGAGATTATATAACAGAGTATAATAGTGTAGAAGAAACAGCTAGAATGTTTTTAGCAGATTTCTTTAAAGGAGAAAATAGTTTTAATTATTTAGAAGAATATAATAACATAACAAAAGAATACGCAGAAAGTATACTAAAAGAAGTATTAGACTTAAACAAAGAAGTAATGTCAATTGTCGAAGGAAACGACTAAAAAATAATTAAAGACTATATTAATGAAAGAGATAGCCTTATTTATTAATTTTGTAAAACGTTGAAGGACTGTATTAGCCTTATAGATATACAGTTTCTTGAATGGAGAAACAAAAAAATAATAGATAAGGCTATTCTCTATTATAAATGTACAATTTTATAACAAAATGTTTACAAATGTATTACAATGAAGAAAAATACCGTCGAAAAATAAAATAAAACTAAAAAACACCATAAAAAAACAGCCAAAAAAGAAGAAATATGACTAACGAAAAGTAAATAACAAATTTGAAAATAATTGACTTTGAAAAAAAACTATGATATTTTATCATTAACAGGGGAAAAAACGAGAATATGGAGGATAAATATATGTTAAATGAAAGAATATGTAAAAAAAGAGAAGAATTAAACAGAAGTATAGAAGAAAAAAGAGATTATTCAGAAATATATCGAATAAGCGTAGAATTAGATCAATTAATAGTAGAATACTATGGAATAAAATGAAATAAAGGGACGTTCCTTAAATTTCATCAAGTGAAATTTAAGGAACGTCCCTTTATTTCAAATTTATACAAAATGTTTCATAAAAGTAGCAAGAGCATTATTTTCAACAATAAGTTTTCCATACTCCTTGATTTTTCTGTCAAAAAGTTCAGAACTATTTACAAAATGAGCAAACTCAGTGATAGAAGAACAAATATAATCTAAGTTAACAGAATTAGTATTAATTTCACTAAGTATTAAATAAAAATTAGAATTATACTCATATAAATCAGATGACTTTGCAAATTCAGAAATTTGTCTTTCATGAAGAGTATCATTTAAAAAAGTACAGAAATCACAAAAGGCATCAAAAGACTCAAAAGAATAAATAGTTTTATTAAAATTTAATTTAGGACTTTTCCTTCTAATATGTAAATTTTTCTTTCGAGGAAGAAATTTTTCCTCAGTTTTATGTTCAAATTTTGTTATTGTCAAAATAAAATGCCCATTATTTAAAGCTAAAGCCTCTATCATAATTCTACAATCATCAGTATTAAAACCAACTTCTTCATCAGCTTTATTTAACATATCTAAAAAAATATCTTGAGACTCGATAGAATTAGACATAAAGGTATGTAAATCTATATTTCTATTAGATAAATCCTCTATATTTAAAGTAATACGAATCTTATTTTCATTAAGTTTTTCAATCTTCATATAACAAAAATCATTCCTTCCTGAAACTATTATAATTATTGCATAGGAAAAATCTATGATTTTTCCAAAACAACAAGGCTAAGCACCTTAGTTTGTGCAAAAATTTCGAAGCAATTTTGCAAATTTGGCAAAACCGCTTTTCTTATATTATACTACTAATAATGCAAAAAAGAAATAATAAAATTATGGAAAAAATAAAAACTTAAAGGTTTTTTGTTAAATACTTGAAAAATACAACATATCCATATATAATATATACGGATAAAAGAACTAGGAGGAATAAAACATATGGCGACAAAAGAAAAAAATACATGGATACTAATAATATTTCTACTTGCAGGAATAGTACTTGGAGGATTGATAGGAGAATTAGCTGGAAAAGTGGATTTTTTATGGTGGCTTGGGTATGGACAAGAATTTGGATTAACAAAGCCATTAGTATTAGACTTACAAGTAGTAATGTTAACATTTGCATTACAATTTAAAATAAATGTAGCAAGCATAATAGGAGTGGGAATAGCAATATTCCTATATAGAAAGGCAAGATAAATAAATTTATAATGGGGGCAAATTCAAAATAAAATACAGAAAGAAGGAAAAATATGGCATTAAAAATGAAAGAACTTCCATTATCAGAAAGACCATATGAAAAATTAGAAATTTATGGTGTAAAAAAGTTATCAAATTCAGAATTATTGGCAATAATAATAAAAACTGGAACAAAAGAAGACAGTGCAATAAATATTGCACAAAAAGTGCTTAAATTAAACAAGAATAAAAATATCAGTGACTTAAGATTTCTCCAAAATATAACAATAGAAGAATTATCAGAAGTAAAAGGAATTGGTAAAATTAAAGCAATACAAATAATAGCAGCATGCGAGATTGCAAAAAGAATGGGAGAACCAATTAATATAAAAAACATAAAAATCAGAAGTTCGCAGGATATAGCCAATTTGTTAGTAGATGAACTAAAGTATGAAAAAAGAGAAATTGCTAAAGTGATACTATTAAACTCAAAAAATATTATAAAAAAGATTATAGATTTATCCTATGGTGGAACAAATTTTGCAATGTTAGAACCAAAAGATGTACTATATGAGGCAATAAAGGTTGATGCTCCAAAAGTAATAATTGCACATAATCATCCAAGTGGAGATCCTACACCTAGTATAGAAGATTTTGAATTAACAAAAAGATTGATGAAAGCTGCAAATATTTTGGGAATAGAAATTTTAGATCATATAGTAATAGCAGAAGAAGGCGCTGAGAGTATAATGAAGTATATAGATACAAAAGAAATAAAAGACAAGTAAAATATTTTATGAAAGAGGAGAGAATATGGGATTTTTAAATTTTGGTTCAAAAGATATTGGAATAGATTTAGGAACAGCAAATATACTTGTAACATTAAGAGGAAAAGGGATAGTACTAAATGAACCATCAGTAGTTGCAATAGACAGAAAAACTGGTAATATTAAAGCAACTGGAAATGAAGCTAAAGAAATGTTAGGAAGAACACCAGAGCAAATAAATGCAGTAAGACCATTAAAAGATGGAGTAATTGCAGATTTTACAGCAACTAGGCTAATGCTAAAAAATTTAATAGAAAAAGTATCAGATAGATATAAATTAGGAAAACCAAGAGTTGTTGTAGGAGTACCATCAGGAATTACAGAAGTAGAAGAAAGAGCAGTAGAAGAATCAGTTATGCATGCAGGAGCAAGAGAAGTATATTTGATAGAAGAACCAATGGCAGCAGCAATAGGAAGTGGTCTAGATGTTGCAGAACCAAGTGGAAATATAATTGTAGATATTGGAGGGGGAACAACAGAAGTTGCTGTTATTTCACTTCGGAGGTATAGTTGTAAGTAATTCTCTTAGAATAGCAGGAGACGAGTTGGATCAGGATATAGTAAACTATGTAAAAAAAGCATATAATACAGCAATAGGAGAAACAATAGCAGAAGAAATAAAAAAAGAAATTGGATGTGCGACGCCTCTTATGACAGAAAAATCAATGGAAATAAAAGGAAGAGATTTAGCAACAGGATTACCAAAGAATATAATAATAACATCGACAGAAGTACAAGAAGCAATGCAAGAATCAATAAGTGATATAATAGATATAATAAAAGCAACATTGGAAAAAACTCCACCAGAACTCGCATCAGATATAATGGAAAAAGGAATTATTTTAGCAGGAGGAGGAGCATCAATAGAAAATTTAGACAAATTAGTAAGCGAAAAAACAGGAATGCCTGTATTTGTTGCAGAAGATCCATTAGATTGTGTAGTTAAAGGGACAGGAAAAACTCTTGAAGACTTAGAAAGATTAAAGAATATTCTAATAAATTCAAGAAAAAGAAGATAGGAAGGAACGATATAAGTGTATAATAAAAAGAAGGCAGGAATTATAGGAATAATCGTTACAATAGTCATATTAATTTTACTAGTGTTTTTGTCAAATCTTAAATTAGAAAGTCTTTCGTATATAGAAAAAGCATTTAGTACTATTGTTATGCCCATACAAACAGGATACACTTATTTAAAAAATAAGATAACAGGAAATACAAATTTCTTTACAAATATGGAAGTATTAAAATCAGAAAATGAAGAATTAAAAACTAAAAATAGTGAATTAGAACAATCACTAAGGGAATTAGAGATAATAAAAGCAGAAAATGGAACACTAAAAGAATATTTTGGATTAAAACAAAAATATGCAGACTATAAAACAGTACCAGCATACATAATAAGTAAAGATATAAGCAACTATAGCAATATATTTATTATAAATGTAGGAAAAAAAGACGGAATAGATATAAACATGACAGTTATTGCAAATGAAGGGTTAGTTGGATATGTAATATCAGTAACAGAAACTACAGCAAAAGTACAAACAATAATAGACTCATCAAGTGCAGTGACAGCTACAATAAATACAACAGAAGATAGCATTATATGTAAAGGAAGTTTAGTAGATAAACTATTAAAAGCAACATATATACCAACTAGTGCTAATATTTCAGAAGGAGACACAATAGAAACATCAGGAATGGGAGGAATATATCCTAAAGGAATAACTATTGGAAAAATAAAAGAAGCTGTAAATGTAGCCAATGTATTAGATAGATATGCATGGATAGAACCAGCAGTTGATTTTGAGAAGGTAGAGACAGTATTAGTAATTACAAACTAAAAATGATTGTAAAACATTAATGAATGGGAAGGAAAATCCTAAAAGATGAAGAAAACATTAACAATAATAATATTATGTTTAGTATATATTGTGATTTACTTACTTCAAATGAACTTTTTTAGTTGGTTCACAATAGCAGGAATAAAACCAAATTTATTCATAATATTGGTTCTATTTATAGGGCTATATGCAGGAAAAAGATATGGAACAATATTAGGAATAATATTTGGACTAGGAATTGACTTAATAGGAAGTAATGTAATAGGACAAACTGCATTTATATTAGGAATAATTGGGTTTAGTGGAGGATACTTAGACAAAGAGTTTTCAAAAGATAGCAAAATTACAGTGATACTAATGGTAATAGCAGCAACAGCAATATACGAAATATTTATATATACATATAAATCAGTGATAATATCAATTAATCTTGAAATATGGGCATTTGTAAAGATATTGATGATAGAAATAATATATAATTCAATACTAACAATTATATTATATCCATTAATGCAAAAATTAGGATATAAAGTTGAAGATATATTTAAAAAGCCACAAATATTAACAAGATATTTTTAATAAAAAAGTAAATTAATACAAAATTTATATATTAGAAAAATCCTTAAAAAGAAAGGAGAAAAGTTGGAATTATTTAAAAACAAAAAGCAACCAAATACAAATTTAAGATATAATACTTTAAGTGTTGTTGTGTATATCATAGGAATAGTACTTCTAATACAACTTTTTAACCTTCAAATAATAAATGGTGCTACATATAGAGAAACATCAAATACAAGGCTAACAAGAGAAAGTACATTATATGCATCAAGAGGATACATATTAGATAGAAATGGAAATGAACTGGCAACAACAGAAATGACATTTTCAATAGAAATGTACAAAACTAAATTAGACAATAGAGTACTAAATGATACAATATTAAGAATGATAAACACATTAGAAGCAAATGGAGACAGTTATACAGATACATTTCCAATAAAAGTAAATCCTTATGAATACACATTTACAAGTGAACAAAGAAAAACAAAATGGTTATCATCATATAAACTTGGAGAAGACACAACAGCAGAAGAAGCATTTAATTACTTTAAAGAAAGATATGATATTGAAAATGATGACATATCAGAAGTAAGGAAAATATTAGTTGTAAGATATAGAATAAGTTCAGAAGGATATAGTTCAACAAAATCGCTTACAGTATCAAACAATGTAAGTAGAAAAAGTGCATTGGTTTTCACAGAACAAAGTGATTTATATCCAGGAATAACAGTAGGACAAAACGCAAAAAGAAAATATCCAAATGCAAATCTCGCATCACACATATTAGGATATATAGGAGCAATAAGCCAAAAGCAATATGAAGCAAACAAAGATAAACGGTTATTTAATGAGTGATATATATGGACAAACAGGAGTAGAATATGTATTTGAACCATATTTAAAAGGAAAAAATGGCATAAAACAAATAGATATGTCAGTTGATGGAGGAATTGTAAGTGAAAGTACTTCAGTAGAAGCAACACAGGGATCAGATGTAGTACTCACAATAGATGCAAACTTACAAGCAATCACAGAAAAAGCATTAGTAAATACAATAAATGATATAAGAAATGGGACATATGGAGAACGTAATAAATATGAAGCAACAGCAGGAGCAATAGTGGTAATGAATGTAAACTCAGGGGAGATATTATCTATGGCAAGTTACCCTGACTATGATCCAAATGTATGGATAGGGGGAATAAAGCAAGATGTATATGATAGATTAAAAGAAACTGATGCATTATTCAATAGGGCAATATCAGGAACATATGCACCAGGTTCGACATATAAAATGGTGCCAGCAATAGCAGCTTTGCAAACAGGAGCAGTAACAATAAACGAAAAGATAAATGACGTAGGAATATACCAAAGAGATCCAACACACCGTTGTTGGATATATAGACAATCAAATAAAACACATGGATACTTAAATATATCAGATGCTATAAAACATTCTTGCAATTATTTTTTCTATGAAATTGGATATAGAATAGGAATAGATACAATAAATAAATATGCAAACTCATTTGGACTTGCAAAAAAAACAGGAATAGAACTTACAGGAGAAAAAGAAGGAATGATAGCATCTCCAGCATTGTCAAAATCAAAAGGAGAGATATGGACACTAGGATTTACTCTATCAGCAGTAATAGGGCAAGGAGATAATAACTTTACACCAATTCAGATTGCAAAATATTTAAGTATATTAGTAAATGGAGGAAAACAAATACATCCAACAATATTAAAAACAATAATAAATTCAGATGGGACAGAAGTTTCAAAAGAAGAAATAAACAATGGAATTGATCAAAGGTTAGGGCGAGAAAAACAAGTAGAAGGAGATATAGAAATATCAGATGAGAATTTAGCAGCAGTACTAGAAGGAATGAGAGATGTTACAAGTGAAAGTGGAGGAACAGCATATAGTATATTTAAAAACTTTAATATTAAACTAGGAGGAAAGACAGGTTCAGCACAGACAGGAAAATCAACAAATGCATGGTTTGCAGGATTTGCTCCTTATGATAATCCTGAAATTGCAATAGTTGTAGTAATAGAAGATGGTGGGTCAGGAACATTAGCATGTTATGCAGCAAGAGATATAATAGCACAATATTTTGGAATGAATGAAGCACAAGTTGAGGAGAATACAGCAGCAATTCCATATACAGATATACAAAATTAAATAAAAAAGGAAGGTTATAAAAATGGAAGAAAATCAAAATGAAGAAAACAAAGTAAAAACAAATGAATTAGGACTACACACAATAGAAAAATCATTTAGTAGAAAAATAGATGCAAGTATAACAGAACTACATGAGGGGTCATTAAGATCTGGAAATAGAATAGAATATGAAGGAAGTCTAGTAATAATAGGAGATGTAAATGCAGGAGCAGAAGTGATTGCAGAAGAAAATGTAGTAGTACTTGGAACAATAAGAGGATTAGTGCATGCAGGAGCAAAAGGAAATAAAGATGCAATAATAGTAGCAAATTCAATAGAAGCTCCACAAATTAGAATAGCAGATATAGTAAAAGAAATTGAGAGAATAGAGAATTTAGAAGAAAATGAAGAAATAGCAATAAAGAAAAAAGCATATGTGGAAAATGACAAAATAGTGTTAGAATAAAATTTTAAAAAGGAAATAAAAAAGTATAAATGAAATTTTCTTGTCCTTTGTTGGTCGTCTGATAGAAACTATAGTAATTTCTATATTCGAACACATGGAACTGTGAAAATTCATTTATACTTTTTTATTGAATAGGAAAAATCTCAGATTTTGACTATTCAACAAGGTTAATTTACCTTGGGCAGTGCATATTTGCGAA